>NZ_JAAKOV010000015.1:0-135178 GCF_049171595.1 Aeromonas sp. 603607 | reverse complement strand
TTCTCACTTCGAAAGTCAAGCGATTGTTTTCGCTTTTCTTTCGGCGCCCACTTCGCTAGGAAGCTGGCTCATCAGTTCGGCGTGTTCCGCCGTGCTGGTAGGGGCGCATTATAGGGAGCCGAGCCGGGATGACAAGGGCTTTTTGCAAAAATGTGTTCGTTTGCTGAAAAAGCGAACTGAACGCCCCAAAACAACCCCTTGGCATCTCTTTTACGCCGCTTTTTTGCTCAACTCTTCGCTTTGTGCCCGGATATAGTTGACCCAGCTGGTTGCCTTCTGCTGCCAGTTATCCTGTTGCTGCAGCTCACGGGCCAGTTCCAGCGCCTGGGCATACTGCTCCTTATTAAGGTGTGCCTGCACCAGCAACGCTTTGGCGCGATTGCCTTGCTCGCCCTTCACCGACTTGATGGCAGCGAGCTGGGTCATGGCAGCATCTGTCTTGCCCTGTTGCAGCAGCAGTTCGGCGGCGCGCATGGCCGCTTTGGGCTGACCATGCTGGTTGGCCAGCAGCTGCCAGCTATCGACCGCTTGTGACCACTCCCGGGCACCTTCCCACAATTGGGCAAGCAGTTGACGATTTTCAGCACTTTGCTTCATCTGTCCCTTGGCCATGGCCGCTTCCAGCATACGAGCACCACGATAAGGCAGCCCTTGCCAGGCATAGAGGCGGATCAGCTGATTGCGGGCTGACGCGTCATCCATCAGTTTTCTGTCGATGGCTGTTTGAAGCAGAACCAACGCCTGATCGCCGCGTTTGGCGGAGAGGTTGAGCGACACCGCCTGCTGCCACCATTTGCTCTCTTTGGGTTCGTGGCTGATCAACTCGACCGCCTGATCGGCCGCCACGCCATAGCGTTGCTGGGCGGTGAGGGCGGAGAGACGAATAATGGCGGCCTGCTTCTGCCAACCCTTCTTCAACAACTGTTCGCTCTGGCTGGCGGCGTCACCGTACTGCTTGTTGTGGTAATAGAGACCAGCCAGACGCAGGCGCAGTGCATCGTCTTGCTTGAGTGCCAGTGCCGCCTTGTAGCTGGCGATGGCACCCGACCAGTTGGATTGCTGGGCCTGAATATCGCCGCGCAGTCGCAGCAGCTGGAGCTGTTGCTGCTCGGGCCACTCTTTATAGGCAAGGGCCTGTTCGACATAACGGCTCGCCTGGGCGGTCTGTTGCAGATTGGCCGCCAGCGAGGCTTGCAGCTGCGCCAGCCAGGCACGCTCGGCATCGCTATTTGGCTTGAGGCCGGACGCCTTGCTCTGGGCTTGTTGCCACTGACCGGACTGATAGAGCTTCATCACGGGTTCAAGCTGACGGGAGAAGTGAGGGCTGACCTCCATCGCCAGACAGGCTTGGCCGACCAGGGCCAGCAGACAGATCCAGATCCGCAACATAGTTATGACTCCAGTTTGAATTTGAGCGTGATGACTTGCACCAGCTTGTCGGTGGCGCCCGGTCTCGGCTGATAACGCCACTTGTTGATCGCCTGAATGGCCGCCCGCTCGAACTGACGCTTGGGTTTGGCCTCGACCACTTCCACATCCTGCACGCCACCTTCCGCATTCACGCTAAAGCGCAGGGTGACGAAACCTTCGATCCCTGACTGTTGGGCACGATAGGGGTAGACCGGCTCGATCCGTTGCAGCGGCATCAGCATGTCACCTGCGCCGATGCCAGCCCCCTGCTGCTGGCCGTGGTAGTTGCCACTCAATACCGGTGCAGTACTGGTCGCCACACCGGGTGCATAGACCTGCACCGCGCTGAGGCTGGAGACCAGATCCAGACTCGGCTCAACGGCCGCCAAGGGGGCCGCGGCAGGCATCGGCAACGGTGTCGAGGCCAATGCGGCAGGAGGCTCTGGCAGAGGTTCAGGCTCCTGCGGCACCGGACGCTCGCGCACCTGCACCTCGGTCACCTCGTTCTGCATATTGATGACGATGGGCTTCTGCTCGCTCGCCACCTTTTCGCCCCGGGGCGGTTCAACCAGCGTGGCCATAAACAGCAGGATACCCAGACTGAGGGCGATCCCCAGCCCCAGGCTCATCAGCTTGTATTTCATTTCGGTGCCACCGCCACGGCGATATTGGCGATACCCGCCGCCTTGGCCTCATCCATCACCCGCACCACCTTGCCATGGGGCACTCGCTCATCGGCCTGAATAACCAGACTGGCATCGGGCTGCTCCGCCAGCAGACGGGCGATGGTGGCCTGCACCCGCTCCACATCGATCTGCTTGCGGTCAAGGAAGATCTGACCCTGAGCCCCGATCGCCAGCATGATGCTGGAAGATTTCTGCGCCTTGGCCTGACTGGCCTGAGGTCTGTGTACCTCGAGCCCGGCTTCGCGCACGAAGGAGGTGGTGACAATAAAGAAGATCAGCATGATGAACACGATATCCAGCATGGGGGTCATGTCGATCTGCACTTCGTCACGCTGGCGTTTGGATTGCCGTCTCATTGCATTACCTTCTCTTCTCGCAGGCCGTCCCGGGTCTTGGCCAGCGCACGCTTGGCCTGACTCTCGAGCCGACTGAGTAACAACACGCCGGAGAGCGCCACCACCATGCCCGCCATGGTGGGGATGGTGGCGCGGGAGATCCCGCCTGCCATGCTCTCCGGGTTAAAGCGGTTGGCCGCAGCCAACGCATCGAATACGCCGATCATGCCGGTCACAGTGCCCAGCAGCCCCAGCATGGGACAGAGCACCACCAGGGTGCGGATGAAGATCAGATGACGGTTCAGTTCCAGCTCCGCCTGCGCCAGCCAGCGGCTGCGGATCGCCCGGGCGTGCCAACTGTGGCGCTCGCTGCGGGCCTGCCAGCGGCCGAGCAGCTGTTGCTGCAGCGGACCGAAACCCAGATTGAGGTAGAGCAACCGCTCGATCATCAAAATCCACATCAGCACCAGCAGGGCCAGAATGACCCAGAGCACCGGGCCGCCACGGCCCATGAAGCTCTGCAGCTGTTGCCAGATGTCGAGCATCATGCTGCTCGCTCCATCCCGCCGTTATTGCTCTCGGCGCGCTCGGCCAGAATGCCGGCTACCTGCTGCTCCAGTACATTGGAAAGCTCGGTGAAGCGCGATTGCAGCAGGCTGTGGGCCAGGATCAGCGGAATGGCCGCAACCAGACCCTGTACCGTGGTAACCAGCGCCATGGAGATGCCGCCCGCCATGATCTTGGGATCGCCGGTGCCAAACTGGGTGATGGCCTGGAAGGTGCCGATCATCCCGGTTACGGTACCGAGCAGACCCAGCATGGGGGCGATGGCCGCGATCACCTTGACCATGCCGATGCCGCGCTCCATGCGAGGAGTCTCCTGCAGGATCGCCTCATCAAGACGCAGCTCGAGGGTCTCCATGCTCAGCTCGGGGTGTTTGTCTGCCACCGTCAGCACCCGGCCGAGGGCGTTATCAGCGTGATACTCGCCGCTCTTGAGCTGGCGACGAACCCGACCCAGCTCGCGAGAGAGGCTCCACAGCCGTACCGCAGCGATACCCAAACCGATGGCGGCCAACAGCACGATAATGGCGCCGACCTGACCACCTTGTTGTACCTGCTGCCAGAAGGTGGGCGCCTGTGCCAGCATAGCCAGCAGAGTGCCATGAGAAGGATCCAGCGGCAGCGCTTCCCCTTCCTGACCCTGATAAGCCGCAACGGCAGAGAGCACGCTACCGGGCAGACCCAGTACCGGGCTCAAGCCTTCCGCGGTCGGTTGCAGGAAGCCTTCGCTCCCCAGCAGGGCAAAGCTGCCAACCCGGGTCAGCGGCTGCTCGCTGGCAGCCCCCTGGGCATCGAGTACCTTGCCGTTGAACCGGGCAATCCGGCCAGATTCGCGGATCTCCTGCAGCAGCGTGGCGGGCAGCAGGGCAAGGGCGGCGCGATCCGGCACCTGTTTATCCTGTGCCATGGCTTTCAGCGGGGCGAGACGTTCCGGGTACTGGCCCTCGATGGCGGATTCGCTCAGCAGCTTGACCGCATCACTGGCGCCCTGACGGGTGACCGCGAAGATCTCGTTCATGTCGCCGGAGGCTTGCTCCCACTGGGCGTTGAGCTCGACCAGCTGCTTCTCGTTGCTGGCGAACTTGCCGGCCAGCTCCTTGCTCAAGCGCTGGGCCTCGGCCAATCTGGCGCGGGCAGTGCCGAGCTCCTTGGCAACGGTCGCCAGATCTTGCTGAGCCTGCTGTTCACGAGCCTGTTCCTGCTGCTGCCACTCATCGGCGACAGCGGCGTTGGTACCGCAGGAGAGAGCAATAAGGAGGGGGAACCACTTCATGGTGACTCTCATGATTGGGCCTCCTGACTACGGCTTACAGAGAGGGGGACATTGAGCAACTGGGGAACTTTCTTGTCGGCGGCCACATCCATCGCCTCGGCGATAGGGGAGAGCCACTGGCTATCGAGGGCTTGCCACTGCTTAGCCTCGGCAGACCAGCGCCATGCCTGACTGCGATCGGCCGTCATTGCCAGCAGGGAGACCCGGCCCAGCGCCAGCACATCGACCCGACGAGGACCACCATCCAGCTCCAGCTCGGCGGAATAGCTGTCCATCCGGCTGCCGTACTCGGCTTCGATCTGATAGGCCTGCAGCAGCTGACGGAATTTCTCTGCCTCGCTAACGTCTGCGCGGGCCAGGGTCGCTTTCAACTGTTCAACCCGCGCCAAACGATCTTCCTTGCGCAGCGGGATGTCGTTTTGCACCAGCTGTTCCAGATCTGCCTGCATCTGCAACATCAGCGGGATCAAGCCCTGACGGGTCTCTTGCACCGCTTCCAGCTGCTGACTCAATTTACCCAGCTCATTTTGCTGATCGACCACCAGAGATTGCATGTAGCGGTTGTAGGCTTCGAGGTCGCGCAGTTGCAGCTGGGCATTTTGCAGCTCCAGTCGTGCGGCAACGGCGGCATCGGCGGCTTTTTCCACCCGCTGCTGGGAGGCTTTCCCGGCAGCTATGCTGTTCTTGAGGGCGGGAGCAACCAGCTCATCCCCGATGGCAGCAAAGTGGACTGACAGTGGCAGCAGGGCCACACCCCATAATTTGTTCATTGAAATACATCTTACTAATGATAACTATTATCATTATCTCAAATGCGGGGCGGACTGGCAACGAGAGGATTTTCTTGGCCTTTATGCACAAAAACAGGATAATTTTTAGACACGCACGGAATAAGTGGCGCCAATAGCCACCGCACAAATATAAATAACGAGAAAAAATCTTTTCGATCAGTGTGATAGAGATCGAAAAAGGAGAAAGTCATGCTCAACGATGCGATCTGGGAACATATCGACAAGTTCACCAAGGCAACAAAAACCAGCGATATCCAGCAACAACTGGAACGCTTCAGTCATCAAATGGGCTTTGATTACTTCCGGCTGTTGATTATTTTCCCCATCAGCATGCAGAAATCCCACGTGGCACTGTTCAACAACTGTCCGACCAGCTGGTTTGACGCCTACAGCGAAAACCAGTATCTGACCCAGGATCCGGTGGTCTATCTGGGGCTGAAACAGACCCAGCCTATCTTCTGGAACAAACTCGACTGCGACTCGCCCTGGCTGCCCAGCGCCAGCCGCGATGTGATGAATCTGGCTGCCGATTTCGGGGTGCGCAACGGCGTATCCTTCCCGCTCCACACCCCGCAGGGGGAGCACGGTATCCTCTCATTCATCACCAAGGAGAAGTCCAACTCTGATCTGATGTTTGAAAACGTTCCCTTGCTGTCATTCTGCGCCAGCTACATCTTCAACTCCGCGCTGCAACTGATCAAAATCCGGCCTGACCTGATGAAGTACCTGACCGAACTGTCGGATCGGGAGAAGGAGTGCCTGTTCTGGGCCAGCGAGGGCAAAACCTCCTGGGAGATCGCCACTATCCTCGGCATCAGCGAGCGGACGGTCAACTTTCACCTGACCCAGGTGACCAACAAAACCGACTCGAAGAACCGCAGCCAGGCCATCGCCAAGGGGATCACCAGCGGCATCATAGTGCCCTCCCTCGACGAGGTCACCATTACCAACCTGCGGCTGTCGTAACCCTCAGCAGCAACAAAAAGAGCCGCAATTGTGGCTCTTTTTCATTTCAGAAAGTGACTGATCAGAGAGTGACTTACTCGACGGTCACCGATTTTGCCAGGTTGCGCGGCTGGTCGACGTCGGTGCCCTTGATCAGGGCGACGTGGTAGGAGAGCAGCTGCAGCGGCACGGTATAGACGATGGGGGCGATCACCTCTTCCACATGGTTGAGGTTCATGACCCGCATGGTCTCGTCGCTCTTGAAGCCGGTGTCGGCATCGGCGAACACGTAGAGGATACCGCCACGGGCACGCACCTCTTCCACGTTGGACTTGAGCTTCTCCAACAGATCGTTGTTCGGCGCCACCACTATGATGGGCATCTCGGCATCGATCAGCGCCAGCGGGCCATGCTTCAGCTCGCCAGCGGCGTAGGCTTCGGCGTGGATGTAGGAGATCTCTTTGAGCTTGAGCGCCCCTTCCATGGCGATGGGGTACTGGCTGCCACGACCGAGGAACAGGCTGTGCTGCTTGTCGGCAAACTCTTCGGCCAGGGTTTCGATATCCTTGGCCAGCGCCAGGCTCTCTTTAATACGCAGCGGCAAGGCTTGCAGCGCCTTGACCAGTTCGGCCTCGGCGGACGCGCTAAGGTGGCCACGGCAGTGACCGACCGAGGCCACCAGCATCAGCAGGCCAGCCAACTGGGTGGTGAACGCCTTGGTGGAGGCCACACCAATCTCTGCCCCCGCGCGGGTCATAAAGGCCAGATCCGATTCACGCACCAGCGAGGAGCCCGGCACGTTGCAGATAGCCAGCGAGCTCATGTAGCCGGATTCCTTGGCCAGACGCAGCGCCGCCAGGGTATCGGCGGTCTCGCCACTCTGGGAGAGGGTCACCAGCAGGCTGTTGGGACGCACTACCGATTTGCGATAGCGGAACTCGGAGGCAATCTCCACATCGCAGGAGACGCCGGCGATCTCTTCGAACCAGTAGCGAGCCACCATGCCGGAGTGATAGGAGGTGCCGCAGGCAACGATCTGCACGTGCTCGACCTTGTCAAAGATGGCGCGCGCGCCGTTGCCGAACGATTCGACCACCACGTGATCGCTGCCCAGACGCCCTTCCAGGGTGTTGGTGATCGCTTTGGGTTGCTCGTGGATCTCTTTGAGCATGTAGTGACGGTATTCACCCTTGTCACCGGCATCGTGGGAGAGTTCGGACTCCTGCTCTTCACGCACCACGGCGTTGCCGTTGGTATCGAAGATATGCACGTCACGGCGGGTCACTTCGGCCACATCACCCTCTTCCAGGAAGATGAAACGACGGGTCACCGGCAGCAGCGCCATCTGGTCGGAGGCGATAAAGTTCTCGCCGATACCGCGGCCGATCACCAGCGGTGAACCGGAGCGGGCAACCACCACGCGGCTGTCGTCGCGGCTGTCCATCACCACGGTACCGTAGGCACCGCGCAGCTGCTTCACCGCAGTCTGCATGGCAGCCAGCAGGCTGCCGGCGCTCTTCAGCTCATGATGGACCAGATGGGCAATCACCTCGGTATCAGTGTCGGAGCTGAACACATAACCCAGCGCCTTCAACTCTTCCCGCAGCTCTTCGTGGTTCTCGATGATGCCGTTGTGCACCACCACGATATGCTCGGAGACGTGGGGGTGGGCGTTGCGCTCGGAGGGCTCGCCGTGAGTGGCCCAGCGGGTATGGGCGATGCCGGTACCGCCGTGAACGGACTGCTCGTCAAGCGCCTTGGCCAGCTCGGCCACCTTGCCCAGACGGCGAACCCGCTGCAGCGGCTGGTTGGCGCTGAACACGGCCACACCGGCTGAGTCATAACCGCGGTACTCCAGACGGCGCAGGCCCTCTACCAGAATTTCAGCCACATCACGTTGGGCAACAGCCCCGACGATGCCACACATACACTTCTCCTTGAGATGCAAATCGTAAAGTCAGTTGGATGGTTCAGAGCTCGATGTCAGCAAGTGACCGGGGCGCAGATAAGCGTCACCCCCTGGGCTTGAATCTGTTCTCTGGCCTCGCTGGCCAGCCCCTCGTCGGTCACCAGGGTATGGATGCTCGACCAGGGAAGTTCGAGATTGGGGATCTTGCGGCCGATCTTTTCCGATTCGACCATCACAATGACCTCCCGCGATACCTCGGCCATGACCCGCGACAGGCCCACCAGCTCGTTGAAGGTGGTGGTGCCACGCTCCGGGTCGATGCCGTCGGCACCGATAAATAGCTGGTCGAAGTCGTAGGATCGCAACACCTGTTCTGCCACCTGCCCCTGGAAGGATTCGGAGTGAGGGTCCCAAGTGCCACCAGTCATTAACAGGGTAGGCTCATTTTCCAGCTCGCGCAGGGCACCGGCCACATTGAGGGAGTTGGTCATCACGATGAGGCCGCGCTTGTTGCCCAGCATGGGGATCATGGCGCTGGTGGTGCTGCCGCTGTCGATGATGACGCGGTTGTGATCACGCAGCCGCTCGGCCGCCGCACGGGCAATGGCTAACTTTCGGTTCGAAACTTGTTCAGGGTTGACCTCGACCACCATCTCGTTCGGCAAGGGAACGGCACCACCATAACGGCGCAGCAGCAGACCGCCGGTCTCCAGTACCGCCAGATCTTTACGGATGGTCACTTCGGAGGTAGAAAAGTGTTTGGCGAGGGCGTCGACGCTCACTTCACCCTGCTCTTGTACCAGGGTCACTATGGTGTGGCGGCGTTGTTGAGTATTACGTTTGGTCATTTTTAAGTTTCGATTCGAAAGAACATCGAAATGTTAGCCCCTTTTTCGGAAAAATAAAACAGCAAATAGGATCCGGTTTGGTTCGATGCCAGAATGGGGTGCCAATTTGCGACGAGGATGCCATGCAAAAGAGAGTCATCTGGCTGGTGGAGGATGAGGCCAGCATCGCCGACACCCTGATTTATGCCCTGCAGACCGACGGGTTTGAGGTGGAGTGGTTCATGCTGGGCCAACAGTTGCTGACACGACTGGAACAGACGCGACCCGACTTCCTGATCCTCGATGTGGGGCTGCCCGACATCAGCGGCTTCGAACTCTGCAAGCAGGTGAGGGCGCTGACCGATATTCCCCTGATGTTCCTCACCGCCCGCAGCGAGGAGATAGACCGGCTGATCGGGTTGGAGATCGGTGCCGACGACTATGTGGCCAAACCCTTCTCGCCACGGGAAGTGTGTGCCCGGGTGCGGGTCATCCTGCGCCGCAGCCAGCCCGTCGCCCCCCAACCCAGCGCCCTGCTGGTGCTGGATGAGGAGCGGGCCCGCATCCATTTTCGCGGCCAACCGCTGGCCCTCACCCGCTACGAATATCTGCTGCTCAAGACCTTGATGCAGGCGCCGGGCCGGGTCTACTCCCGCCAACAGCTGATGGATCTGGTGTGGCAGGATGCGGAGGAGAGTCTGGATCGCACCGTCGATACCCACATCAAGACCATCCGCGCCAAGCTGCGCGAACATGATGCAGAAGCCAACCTGATCCTCACCCACCGCGGGCTGGGCTACAGCCTGGAGCTGGCATGAGACTCGGGTTGCAACTGCTGTGCGGCCTGCTGCTGATCTTCGCGCTGGCCGCCTGGTTCGTGCTGGAGATCTTCGTCGAGGAGATAAAACCCGGGGTGCGCAGCGCCACCGAAGATACTCTGGTAGACATGACCCAGCTGCTGGCGCCGCTCGCCCTCGATGATCTGAAAGAGGGCAATATGATGAACGGGCGGTTGGCCAGCGCCTTCGCCCGCCTCAACCAGAATCCCATCAATGCGATGATCGACGGCCACCTCAAGCAGCAGGCGGAGTACCGCATCTATGTCACTGACCAGAAGGGTATGGTGATTTACGACTCCGACGGCACGGATCTGGGCAAGGATTATTCCCGCTGGAACGATGTCTACCGCACCCTGCGCGGCCAATATGGCGCCCGCAGCACCCGCACCGATCCCGACGATGCCGCCAGCTCGACCATGTATGTGGCGGCGCCGCTGCGGGAAGGGGCCGAGATCATCGGCTCTCTCACCGTCGCCAAACCCAATCGCACCCTGATGCCAGCCATCGAGCGCGGGGAACAGGAGCTGCTGCGGGCCGGCGGCCAGATGCTGCTCATCTCGCTGCTGATCGGCAGCCTGCTGGTGTGGTGGCTAAACCGCGCCATCGGCAAGCTGGTGCACTACGCCGACTCGGTCAGCAAGGGGGAGGCGGCACCGCTGCCACGGCTGCACACCGTCGAGCTGGATCGGCTCGGCCGCTCGCTGGAGACCATGCGCCACCAGCTCGATGGCAAAAGCTACATCGAAGCCTATGTGCACAGCCTGACCCACGAGCTGAAGAGCCCTCTGGCCGCCATTCGCGGGGCAGGGGAGATTTTGGCCGAAACGCCGCCCCCCGAAGTTGCCAAACGCTTTATCGGCAACATCAATTTGGAAACCGCGCGCATGCAGCAGCTGATCGAGCGAATGCTGCAACTGGCGCGGCTGGAGTCGGGGCAGGGGCTGGATCGCCAGTCGGTGGAGCCAGCGAAACTGGGCAAGCGCACCCTCGACGCCCGCCAGATCATCGCCCAGCGCCGTCAGGTCGAGTTGGTGGCCGAGCTGGCCAGCGCGCCGAAACAGAAGTGGGATCCGCTGCTGGTGGAGCAGGCCATCGGCAACCTGCTGGACAACGCCATCGACTTCTCTCCCGCCAACGGGCAGGTCACCCTGAGCGGCAGCCAGCAGGAGGAGGGCTACTGTTTTCGGGTCACCGACAGCGGCCCCGGCATTCCCGACTACGCCCTGCCACGGATCTTCGAGCGTTTCTACTCCCTGCCGCGACCGGACAAGGGCAAGAGCAGCGGTCTGGGGCTCAGCTTCGCCCATGAGGTGGCCCACCAGCATGGCGGCCGTCTGACCCTGAGCAACCGACCGGAAGGAGGCGCGCTGGCGGAACTCTGGCTGCCGTTCACCTAGTCACCGCCCTGCAACTTCACACTCCCCACACAAAGCGGCTATAGACTGCCGCTTTCTCTCATCCATTTGCTCAAGGAAATGCTATGTCCCGCCTGCTTCTCTCCAGCCTGCTGGCTGCCAGTTTGCTCGCAGCCCTGCCTGCCTCCGCCGCCAGCGGCTGCTTTCTCTATGCTGACGGCAACGGCCAGACCCTCTCCAGCGAAGGGGACTGCTCCAGCCAGCTGCCGCCCGCGTCCACCTTCAAGATCCCGCTGGCGCTGATGGGTTACGACAGTGGCTATCTGGTTGATGAAGAGCATCCGGCACTGCCTTACAAACCGAGCTATGACGGCTGGCTGCCCGCCTGGCGCGAAACCACTACCCCGCGCCGCTGGGAAACCTACTCGGTGGTCTGGTTCTCCCAGCAGATCACCGAGTGGCTGGGGATGGAGCGCTTCCAGCAATACGTCGACCGCTTCGACTACGGCAACCGGGATCTCTCCGGCAATCCGGGCAAGCATGACGGTCTGACCCAAGCCTGGCTCAGCTCCAGCCTCGCCATCAGTCCGGAGGAGCAGGCCCGTTTCCTCGGCAAGATGCTCAGCGGCAAGCTGCCGGTCTCGGCGCAGACCCTGCAGTACACCGCCAATATCCTCAAGGTGAGCGAGATCGACGGCTGGCAGATCCACGGCAAGACCGGCATGGGCTACCCGAAGAAGCTGGATGGCAGCCTCAACCGCGATCAGCAGATCGGCTGGTTCGTCGGATGGGCCAGCAAACCGGGCAAACAGCTGATCTTCGTCCATACCGTGGTGCAAAAGCCCGGCAAGCAGTTCGCCTCCCTCAAGGCGAAAGAAGAGGTGCTGGCCGCCCTGCCCGGAAAATTGAAGACCCTGTAATTCCCCCAGAAACCGGCGCAATGCCGGTTTTTTTATCCCCCTTCACCACCACTTCACACAAGCCCATCACCACTTCACGCCGGACTGACAGACTCACTCCATCAAACAAGGAGACGTGTCATGGTCAAACAGATATTCACCCACAAGATCTTTCTGCTGCTGTTGCTCAGCCTGTTGTTGATGGTGCCGGTGCAATCCATCATGGAGCTCAACCGGGAGCGTCAGGCTTACCGCAGTCAGGCCATTCACAGCATCATGGCCAGCAGCAGCGGCCCGCAACGACTGATGGGGCCCATTATCGTGCAGCCCTATACCCGTTCGGTGACGGTCGAGCAGGAGGGCAAGCGCTTCGTCCGTCAGGAGCAGATCTACCGCTACCTGCTGCCGGAGCAACTGGATATCAGGGCCAACATGGAGGTGACCCCGCGCAAGCTGGGCATCTATCAGGCCCAGGTCTACCAGACCCGCATCACCCTCTCGGGCCGCCTGCCCACCCGGCAGAGTTTGCTGAATGACGCGACCTCACCGCTCGGTGAAACGGCCGAGCTGGTGGCGGGCAAACCCTACCTGAGCCTGGTGCTCTCCGATGCCCGCGGTATCAACAGCGTCCCCGAACTGCAACTCGGCACACAGCGGATCCCGTTTGCCCCCGGCGCCCGTCTCGGTGACGCGCTGGCCGGTATCCATGCCCCGCTCGACAGCCTGCCCCAACAGGATGGCACCTTTCATCTGGATCTGAATCTGCAGGGGATGAACGCCCTCGACATAGTACCGCTGGGCAAGGAGAGCACCTTGCTGCTGGCGGGCAACTGGCCCCATCCCAACTTTATCGGCGACTTTCTGCCGGGCAGTCGCACCCTGAGCCCACAAGGGTTTGAGGCCAACTGGCAAACCAGCTGGTTCGCCAGCGACATGGAGACCCGCTTCAACCGGATGATGAACGGGGGCGATAGCAATCTCTCCACCTTCAGCGTCAGTCTGGTGCAGCCGGTGGATCACTATCAGCTCAACGAACGGGCGGCCAAATATGCCCTGCTCTTCATCGGCCTCACCTTTATCAGCTTCTTCATGTTCGAGCTGCTCAAGGGGCTGAGGGTTCACCCGATCCAGTACGCGCTGGTAGGCATGGGGCTGGCCATCTTCTATCTGGTGCTGCTGGCGCTGACCGAACACCTCGGCTTTGGCTGGGCCTATCTGGTGGCCGCGCTGGCCAGCGTGCTGCTCAACGGCTTCTACCTCAGTCATGTGCTGGGCGGCCCGAAGCAGGGGATCGGCTTTGCTGCGCTGCTCGGGCTGGTCTATGCCATCCTCTACAGCCTGCTGCAGGCCGAAGAGATAGCTCTGCTGCTCGGCGCCCTGCTGCTGTTCGCCACCCTGGCGCTGATCATGCTGCTGACCCGCAAGCTCGACTGGTATCAGGTGATGGACTACAGCGCACCCGCGACCACATGGGCGGCCCCCCAGTCATCGACCAGTGACACCAACCATCAGTCATAAGCCAAAAAAACCGGCGCCATCAGGCGCCGGTTCTATTTTATTGATCGGGCATCACTTCTTCTTGACCGGGCGAGCCCAGTTCTTGATGTGGCGCTGGGGCACCCGGGTGATCACCAGCTCATTCTCGGCCACATCCTTGGTGATAGTGGAACCTGCCCCCAGGGTAGCCCCCTTGCCGATGCGCACCGGCGCCACCAGCTGGGTATCGGAACCAACGAATACATCGTCCTCGATGATGGTCTGGAATTTGTTGACCCCGTCGTAGTTGCAGGTGATGGTACCGGCACCGATATTCACCCCGGCTCCGATCTCGGCATCACCCAGATAGGTGAGATGACCGCACTTGGAACCAACCCCAAGACGGGCCTTCTTCATCTCGACGAAGTTGCCAACGTGGGCATCCTGCTCCAGCACGGCCCCTGGGCGCAGACGGGCAAAAGGGCCGACCGAACACTGATCCGCCACCTGAGCCCCTTCAACGATGGAGTAGGGCTTCACTTCGGTGTGATCGCCGATCACGCAATCCTTCAGCACGGCACCGGCACCGATACGGACGTGGTTGCCGAGGGTTACCTTGCCTTCGATGATGACGTTGACGTCGATCACCACCTCTTCACCAATCTCGAGGGTGCCGCGCAGATCGAAGCGGGCTGGGTCGATCAGGGTGGCACCGGCGATCATCAGCTTCTCGGCCTGCATTTGCTGGTAGCTGCGCTCAAGGGCAGCCAGCTGCACCCGGTTGTTGGCCCCTTCCACCTCGGCGGCACGCTCCGGATGGACCGCTGCGATCTGGCAGCCATCGGCGTGCGCCATGGCGATCACATCGGTCAGGTAGAACTCGCCCTGGGCATTCTTGTTGTCCAGACGGGAGAGCCAGCTGCGCAGCTGGCCGCCGTTGGCCACCAGCACGCCGGTGTTCACTTCGCGGATGGTCAGTTGCTCGGCGTTGGCATCTTTCTGCTCGACGATGCCGACCACCTGACCGTTTTCACGGACAATGCGGCCATAGCCGGTGGGGTTGTCCAGCACCACGGTCAGCAGTGCCATGCCATCGCTTGCCTTGGCAGCCAGCAGTCGCTGCAGGGTCTCGGGCTGGATCAGCGGGGTATCGCCGTAGAGCACCAGCACGTCGTCTTCATCCTTCCAGAACGGGATCGCCTGGGCGACGGCATGACCGGTCCCCAGCTGCTGCGCCTGCAGCACCCAGTTCACGTCGGCCGCCACGATCCGCTCTTTCAGCAGCTCGGCACCGTGGCCATAGACCAGATGCAGCTGCTCGGCGCCGACCTGACGGGCGGTATCGATCACGTGGGAAACCATGGGTTTGTTGGCTACCGGGTGCAGTACCTTGGGCAGAACGGAACGCATGCGGGTACCTTTACCCGCCGCCAGGATCACGACGTTGAGAGACATGACTTCGACCTTGAACTTGTGTGGAAATACCCGGCGGAGTCTATCCAACGGGTAAAAAAAAAGCGACCCGAAGGTCGCTTTTTACATCACCGTTATTAGCGGTAATTCTTTTTGACGATATCGATAACCCGCAATTGGGCCATCGCCTTGGCCAGCTCGGTGGCGGCCTGGGCGTAGTCGATATCACCATGGGAGCTGTGGATCCGCTCTTCGGCTGCGCGCTTGGCTTCCTGGGCTTTCGCCTCATCCAAGTCGTCAGCACGAATCGCAGTGTCCGCCAGCACGGTCACGGATTCAGGTTGTACTTCCAGCATACCGCCGGAGATGTACAGCACCTCTTCAGTTCCGTTCTGCTTCACCAAGCGGACCAGGCCCGGCTTGATGGCAGTCAGCAACGGAGCATGACCGTGGCGGAGACCCAACTCACCTTCGGAGCCTGATACCTGAGCGGATTGCACTCGACCGGAAAACAGTTTTCCTTCGGCGCTCACCACGTCCAGGTGAAAGGAGATCATCTCTGCCATGGGCCCTCCTGTCGAGGCTTACAGTTTCTTGGATTTCTCGACGACTTCGTCGATACCGCCAACCATGTAGAACGCCTGCTCGGGCAGATCGTCATACTCGCCTTTCAGGATGCCCTGGAAACCACGGATGGTCTCTTTCAGCGGCACGTATTTACCCGGAGAACCGGTAAACACTTCTGCTACGAAGAACGGCTGGGACAGGAAACGCTCGATCTTACGGGCACGGGCTACGGTCAGTTTGTCTTCTTCTGACAGTTCATCCATACCCAGGATGGCGATGATGTCCTTCAGCTCTTTGTAGCGCTGCAGTACGGTTTGAACGCCACGAGCGGTCTCGTAGTGCTCTTTGCCAACCACCAGCGGATCCAGCTGACGAGAGGTAGAGTCCAGCGGGTCAACGGCCGGGTAGATACCCAGTGCCGCGATTTGACGGGACAGTACGACGGTCGCATCCAGGTGGGCGAAGGTGGTCGCCGGAGACGGGTCAGTCAAGTCATCCGCAGGCACGTAAACGGCCTGTACGGAGGTGATGGAACCGGTCTTGGTGGAGGTGATACGTTCTTGCAGAACACCCATCTCCTCGGCCAGGGTCGGCTGGTAACCTACTGCGGAAGGCATACGGCCCAGCAGTGCGGATACTTCAGTACCGGCCAGGGTGTAACGGTAGATGTTGTCCACGAAGAACAGTACGTCACGACCTTCGTCACGGAACTTCTCGGCCATGGTCAGGCCAGTCAGCGCAACGCGCAGACGGTTTCCGGGCGGCTCGTTCATCTGACCGTAAACCAGAGATACTTTGTCAAGTACGTTGGACTCCATCATCTCGTGGTAGAAGTCGTTACCCTCACGGGTACGCTCACCTACACCGGCAAACACAGAGTAACCACTGTGTTCGATCGCGATGTTACGGATCAGCTCCATCATGTTTACGGTTTTGCCTACACCGGCACCACCGAACAGACCAACTTTACCACCCTTGGCGAACGGGCATACCAGGTCGATAACCTTGATGCCTGTTTCCAGCAGATCGTTGCTGTTGGACTGATCTTCGTAGCTGGGGGCTGCGCGGTGGATAGACCAGCACTCTTCTTCACCGATCGGACCTTTTTCGTCGATTGGCTCGCCCAGTACGTTCATGATCCGACCCAGAGTCGCAGTACCGACCGGAACCTGGATGGATTTACCGCTATTCACTACTTCCAACCCACGACGCAGACCGTCGGAGGAGCCCATGGTGATGCAACGAACGACGCCGCCACCGATCTGTTGCTGAACTTCCAGCACCAGACCCTGGCCTTGACCTTCGCTAACGACCTTCAGTGCATCGTACACCTGGGGCACGGCATTCTGCGGGAACTCGATGTCCACCACAGCGCCGATGATTTGGACGATGAAACCGTTACTCATGTCAAATCCTCTAAACCTTTGATAACCCTTGCCTTACACCGCAGCAGCACCGGATACGATCTCTGTCAGCTCCTGGGTAATACTGGCCTGACGGGCCTTGTTGTATACCAGTTGCAGATCGTTAATCAGGTTACCGGCGTTGTCAGTCGCGGCTTGCATGGCAACCATTCGGGCTGCCTGTTCACTTGCCAAGTTTTCCACTACCCCCTGGTAAACCTGAGATTCGACATAGCGAACCAGCAGGGTATCCAGCAGCTTCTTGGGATCCGGCTCATAGAGGTAATCCCAGTGGTGTTTCTTGGCGAGCTTGCTGTCTTCAGTTACGGGCAAAGGCAGCAGTTGATCGACCCGTGGTTGCTGCACCATGGTGTTGACGAACTTGTTGTACACCAGATACAGCTTGTCAATCTCACCGTTGTCGTAAGCCTTCAGCATGACCTTGACTGAACCAATCAGGTCATTGACGCTCGGACTATCGCCCAGTCCTGCGACATGAGCTTTAACCTTGGCGCCGTGCCGTTCAAAGAAGTTGGAGGCCTTGTTACCGATCAGTGCCAGGTCAACCTTGGCACCTTTCGCGCTCCATTGCTTCATATCATTGAGGGCAGCCTTGAACAGGTTGATGTTCAGACCACCACACAGGCCACGGTCGGTGGAGACGACGATGTAACCCACTCGCTTGACCTCACGTTCGATGAGGTAGGGGTGCTTGTATTCCAAGTTCCCCTGAGCGATATGGCCGATCACCTTGCGCATGGTTTCAGCGTACGGACGGCTGGCAGACATGCGTTCCTGCGCACGGCGCATTTTGCTTGCTGCCACCATTTCCATAGCGCCGGTGATCTTCTGAGTGTTTTTCACACTCCCGATCTTGTTACGTATCTCTTTTGCGCCGGCCATCTCTTACTCTCCATCAAGTGGCAGCTCACGCTGCCACACACGCTTACCAGGTCTGGGTTGCTTTGAAGCTATCCAGCAACGCAGTCAGCTTGCCAACGATCGCGTCGTTATAGTCGGCTTTGGCATTGATTTCAGCCATCAGCTCGGCATGCTGGGTATTGGCGTAAGAGAGCAGAGCGGCTTCGAAGTCGACGATTTTGTTCAGCTCGACATCGGAGAGATAGCCTTTCTCGGCGGCGAACAGCACCAGAGACTGGTGAGCCACGCTCAGCGGAGAGTACTGCTTCTGCTTCATCAGCTCGGTCACTTTCACACCGTGATCCAGCTGCTTGCGAGTCGCCTCGTCCAGATCGGAAGAGAACTGGGCGAAGGCCGCCAGTTCGCGATACTGGGCCAGCGCGGTACGGATACCACCGGACAGCTTCTTGACGATCTTGGTCTGAGCAGCACCACCTACACGGGATACGGAGATACCCGGGTCAACCGCCGGACGAATACCGGAGTTGAACAGCTGTGAAGTCAGGAAGATCTGACCATCGGTGATGGAGATCACGTTGGTCGGAACGAACGCAGATACGTCACCCGCCTGGGTTTCGATGATCGGCAGCGCGGTCAGAGAGCCGGTCTTGCCTTTCACTTCACCCTTGGTGAACTTCTCTACGTACTCGGCGTTAACGCGAGCAGCACGCTCCAGCAGACGGGAGTGCAGATAGAAAACGTCACCCGGGTAAGCTTCACGTCCTGGCGGACGGCGCAGCAGCAGGGAGATCTGGCGATAAGCTACGGCCTGCTTGGACAGGTCATCATAGATGATCAGCGCGTCTTCACCGCGGTCACGGAAGTACTCACCCATGGAGCAACCGGCATACGGAGCCAGGTACTGCAGGGCAGCCGCTTCGGAGGCAGAGGCAACGACCACGATGGTGTTGGCCAGGGCGCCGTGCTCTTCCAGCTTGCGCACCACGTTGGCGATGGTGGAGGCCTTCTGGCCAATCGCAACGTAGACACACTTAATGCCGGAATCTTTCTGGTTGATGATGGTGTCGATCGCGATGGCGGTCTTACCAACCTGACGGTCACCGATGATCAGCTCACGCTGGCCACGACCGATAGGGATCATGGCATCGATGGCTTTCAGACCGGTCTGGACCGGCTGGTCAACAGACTTACGCTCGATAACGCCCGGTGCGATCACTTCGATCGGCGAGAAGCCGTCGTTGTCGATCGGACCTTTACCGTCGATCGGCTGACCCAGGGTGTTCAACACCCGGCCCAACAGACCACGACCTACCGGCACTTCCAGAATACGGCCAGTACCTTTTACTTTCATTCCTTCTGACAGACCGTCATAGGAACCCATAATCACCGCACCGACGGAGTCACGCTCCAGGTTCAATGCCAGAGCGTAGCGGTTGCCCGGCAGCTCGATCATCTCACCCTGCATGGCATCAGCCAGGCCGTGAATACGAATGATACCGTCGCTCACAGAGACGATAGTACCTTCGTTACGCGCTTCGCTCTTTACATCAAACTGCGCAATGCGCTGCTTGATCAGCTCGGCGATTTCAGTGGAATTCAGTTGCATGCTCTAATACCCCAATCAAGATTGCAGCGCGTCAGCCATGCGATCCAGCTTACCGCGGACTGTGCCGTCGATTACCAGATCACCGGCCTTGATGAGCACCCCGGCCATCAAGGACGCATCGATGCTGCAATTCAGCTTCACTTTGCGCGCGAGACGTTGTTCCAGAGAAGCCTGAATATTGGCTTTCTGCTGGTCGGTCAGTTCGATCGCCGAAATCACGTCAGCCTGAACCTCTTTATCCAGTTCAGCTTTGAACGCTACAAATTCAGCAACGACCGCCGGCAGCACACCCAAGCGACCATTCTCGGCCATCACCCGGATCAGGTTCTGGCCATGCACGTCGAGTTGCTCACCGCAGACACCGACAAACAGCGTTGCCAGCTCTTCGGCGGCCACAGAGCCGTTTACCAGGTTGTGCATGGTCTCGTTTTCCACTACTTGCGCAGCGAAACCGAGCATACCCAGCCACTGGTCAACCGCCTTGTGCTCAACGGCAAACTCGAAAGCAGCCTTGGCGTAGGGGCGAGCGATTGTAGTCAGTTCAGACATAGCCCCGTTCCCGTTACAGTTCTGCTACCAGTTTGTCGACGATGTCGCTGTTGGCAGCCTGGTCGATTTGACGCGCCAGGATCTTCTCTGCACCAGCAATGGCAAGAGCAGCAACCTGCTTACGCAGTTCTTCTTTGGCACGATGACGTTCAGCTTCGATCTCGGCACGGCCCTGAGCCAGGATTTTTTCCCGCTCAGACTGGGCACCAGCGGCAGCTTCATCAATGATCTGGGCTTTACGTTTGTTAGCCTGCTCAATGATTTCAGCAGCCTGCAGCTTGGCTTCTTTCAGCTGATCGGTGGCGTTGGCCTTGGCCAAATCCAGATCTTTCTTGGCACGCTCAGCAGAAGAGAGACCGTCAGCAATAGCTTTCTGACGGGCTTCGATGGCAGCAATCAGCGGCGGCCATACGTACTTCATGCAAAACACTACGAAGAAGAAAAAAGCAATTGCTTGGCCGAGGAGGGTGGCATTGATATTCACAGCCGATGTCCTCTTAAGTTAGTTAATGGGTTATGCCTGGAGAGTCGTAACGACTTAGCCAGCAACCGCAAACATCACATACAGACCCAGACCAACGGCGATCATCGGGATCGCATCCACCAGACCCATTACGATGAAGAACTGGGTACGCAGAACAGGGATCAGATCCGGTTGACGAGCAGCACCTTCCAGGAACTTGCCACCCAGGATACCGATACCGATGGAAGCGCCGATAGCAGCCAGACCCATCATCATTGCAGCAGCGATGTACAGCAGGTCCATGTTCAAGTTTTCCATGAGGATCTCCAGTTATTTAGATGTAATTGATTGTATAAAAAGGATTATTTGAGTTGCATCAACCATGGTCTTCCTGCGCCATCGACAGATATACGATGGTCAGAACCATGAAAATGAATGCCTGCAAAGTGATGATCAGGATGTGGAAAATTGCCCAAGGCACGGACAGGATCCACTGTGACCACCAGGGTAACAAACCAGCAATCAGGATAAAGATCAGTTCGCCAGCATACATGTTGCCGAACAGTCGAAGACCCAGAGAAACAGGTTTGGAAATCAGCGTAACAGTTTCCAGGATGAGGTTAACCGGGATGGCCGCCGGGTGGTTGAAAGGCTGAAGCGTCAGCTCCTTCACAAACCCGCCGATACCCTTGACCTTGATGCTGTAATACAGGATCAAGAAGAACACGCCCAAAGCCATGGACATGGTGATGTTAACGTCAGCAGAGGGAACCACACGCAGATAGGGAATACCCATCAATTGTGCAGCGTGAGGGATAAAGTCAACGGGGATCAGATCCATGAAGTTCATCAGGAAGATCCACACAAACACCGTCAGCCCCAAAGGTGCGATGACCTTGTTGCGACCGTGAAAGATGTCTTTGACGTTACCATTCACAAACTCGACCAGCATCTCCACAAAGCACTGCAGCTTACCCGGCACCCCGCTGGTAGCGTTAACGGCTACTTTGCGGAACAGCAGGATAAACAGGGCGCCTAGCACGACGGAAAATACCATTGAGTCGATATTGACCGTCCAGAACCCGGACCCGACTTGAAGGTGGGTCAGGTGGTGGGAGATATATCCCTGAGGAGTCAGGACTTCTCCGGTTGCAGACATGAGTTTTCCTAATAGTGGTTGTTAAGCGTGAATGAAACCATCCACTGTACAACGAGGGCGAGGATATAAGTGGCGAAAAACGAGACGGTAACGACCTCGACTCCCGCACCAAACATCAGGGCGAATAGACCTGTTGTAGAAATGAGCTTAATCCCTGCCCCACCATAAAAGTCCCGCAAAACCAGGCCCACACTCTCGGTTGTCACCTTGCGGCGCAGCACCCAGACAGTAAACAAGGCTTGAGGAACCCAGTACATCCCCCCTCCGTAGAGGGCGGAATAACCGGCGCTGGCACCAGTCAGGTAAAACCAGACGGCACTCATCGCCAGGATCAGGATGAGCTGACAAACGAGCATAACCAAGGCCAGTGTCAAACCTTCCAAGGCTATTTTCTGCTTCACCAACCTACCCCTGAACATTACAGAACTGTAAAAAATCGGGATCCGAAGACCCCATGTTAACAGCTCTTAAAGCCGGTCAAATTATACCCTTGAGGGCAGCTATTGCAATATGACAAAAATCCTTAATTTTTGCGGCTTTCCGCGGCAAATCAGGGTTATGGTCATATCAAAAGGAATGGATGTTTTATTACTACAAAAAGCGTAAAAATCACGATTCCGACACGCCAAAATAGCCCAATATACGGTCCAAATCGGACAAGTTCTCGTAACTTATTACTAACTTCCCGCTATCCCGCTTGCCAGGCTGAAGTTGCACCTGATTGCCAATTTTTTCTGCCAGTTGGCGCTCCAGGTAGCCGATCTGCGGATCACGGGCCGGTTCGACCCTGGCTTTTGCCGGTTCGAGCGCTTTTTGCACCAGCTTCTCGGTATCGCGCACGGTCAGCCCTTTCTGGGCAACCAGCTTGGCCAGTTCGGACTGGGCCTGGCCGCTCAGGGCCAGCAGGGCACGGGCATGGCCCATATCGAGGTCGCCGTGCTCGACGAAACGCTTCACATCGTCGTTGAGCTGGTTGAGACGCAACAGGTTGGTCACCGTGGTGCGGGACTTGCCCACCGCCTCGGCCACCTGCTGGTGGGTGAGTTCGAATTCGGTCAGCAGTCTTTGTAAAGCGACCGCCTCTTCGATGGCATTGAGGTCTTCCCGCTGAATATTCTCAATCAGCGCGATGGCGACGGCAGCCTCGTCGGGTACATCCTTGACGATGCAGGGCACCACCTCGAGCCGCGCCAGCTGGGACGCGCGCCAGCGCCGCTCACCGGCAATGATTTCGAAGGATTGTTCGCCGAGAGGGCGTACCACGATGGGCTGGATCACCCCCTGAGCGCGGATGGAGTTGGCAAGCTCTTCCAGTGCATCCTGGGACATGTCTTTGCGGGGCTGGTACTTGCCGGACTGCAACCACTCCACCGGCAGCTTGCGCAGCTCGCCCTGATTGGTGGGGGCCATGGCCTCTTCAGTACGTTGATCGCTCATCACCTGTTTCTGGCGGGCAGCCGTGCTGGTACTGAGCAGGGCATCCAGCCCCTTGCCCAGTCCACGTTTTTTCGGAGTCATATGCTCTCTCGGTCTGCGATGGTCGCCTGACGTTCCTGCTCCTGGCGGCGCAGGATCTCGCCAGCCAGTGCCAGGTAGGCCTTGGCGCCCACCGATGATTTGTCATAGTGCATGGCCGGGGCACCGAAACTCGGGGCCTCAGCCAGTCTAACGTTGCGGGGAATGATGGTGCGGTAGACTTTGTCGCCAAAGTGCTGTTTTAGCTGATCGGACACATCATTGGCCAGCCGGTTGCGGTGATCGAACATGGTGCGCAGCACCCCTTCGATCTTGAGCTCCGGATTGACCACAGCGGCCAGCTTGCTGATGGTGTCGACCAGGGCGGTGAGCCCCTCCAGCGCGTAATATTCGCACTGCATGGGCACCAGCACGGAGTCGGCGGCGGCCATGGCGTTCACGGTCAGCATGTTGAGAGAGGGCGGGCAGTCGATGAAGACATAGTCGTATTTGTCCCGCACCGAGGCCAGCGCATTGCGCAGGCGGATTTCGCGGGCGAAAAATTCCATCAGACGGATTTCGGCCGCGGTCACGTCGGCGTTGGCGGCGATCAGGTGATAGCCCCCGGTGGTTTCGGGGATGATCACTTCACTGATGGGGGCATCCTCGATCAGCAGCTCATAGGCGGTGCGCTCGACGTCATACTTGTCGACACCGCTGCCCATGGTGGCATTGCCCTGCGGATCCAGATCGATCACCAGCACCTTGCGCCGGGTGGCAGCCATGGAGGCGGCCAGATTCACACAGGTGGTGGTTTTACCCACTCCACCCTTCTGGTTGGCTATGGCGATGACTTTTCCCACACGATCCCCTAAATGAAACTGCGACCCTATTCGGGCTGGATATGTTTGAATTCCAGCAGATGACGTTCGCCTTCCAGCTCCGGCACCCGCAACTCATGACAGGCTACCAGACGGATATTGGCAGGCAACTGGGCCAGCTCCTGCTCGGGATATTGTCCCTTGAGTGCCAGGAAGCAACCCTGTTCTGACGGCAGGTGGTGACACCAACTCAGCATGTCCTCCAGCGAGGCAAATGCCCGACTCAGTACACCATCAAACCCCACTTCGGGTTGATACTCTTCCACCCGGGATTTGACCGGCGTCACATTGGTCAGACCCAGCTCCTGGATCACCTGGCGGATGAAGTTGATCCTCTTGCCCAGACTGTCGAGCAGGACGAACTGCTTGTCCGGATTGATGATCGCCAGCGGCAATCCCGGCAGGCCGGGACCTGTCCCCACGTCGATGAAGCGCTCACCGTGCAAGTGGGGGCTTACCACCAGGCTATCGAGGATATGCTTGACCAGCATGGAGTCCGGATCTCGCACCGAGGTGAGATTGTAAGCCTTGTTCCACTTGTGCAGCAACTCGACCAACTGCACCAGTTGGCTCTTTTGGGTATCGGTGATAACAATTCCGGCCTGCATGAGCAGGCCGTTCAATCTTTCCAGCATATTTTCCAACGGTAAGAATCCTCAGGCGGTTTTACGCAGCAGGCCGTGTTTTTTCAGGTGAACCAGCAGGATGGAGATGGCCGCCGGGGTGATGCCGGAGATGCGGGAAGCCTGACCAATGGTCTGCGGCTTGGCATCGTTCAGCTTGGCTTTCACCTCGTTGGAGAGGCCGTTCACCTCGCGATAGTCCAGATCCAGCGGCAGCAGGGTGTTCTCGTTGCGCAGCTGCTTTTCCACTTCATCGTGCTGACGCTCGATGTAACCGGCGTACTTGATCTGGATCTCAACCTGTTCGGCCGCGGCAGGATCGGTCACGGATGGGCCGACCCCTTCGATGGCCATCAGCGCATCATAGGTCACCTCGGGGCGACGCAGCAGCTCTTCCAGACTCTGTTCGCGGGTTAGCGGGGTGTTGACCAGGGCGTTGACTGCCTCCAGTGACGGATGTTGCGGATGGATCCAGGTTGAACGCATGCGCTGACGCTCCAGCTCGACCTGTTCCATCTTGGCGTTGAATTTGCTCCAGCGCTCGTCATCCACCAGACCCAGCTCGCGACCGATGGCGGTCAGGCGGATATCTGCGTTGTCTTCCCGCAGCAGCAGGCGATATTCGGCACGGCTGGTGAACATGCGGTAAGGCTCGCGGGTCCCCAGGGTGGAGAGATCGTCCATCATCACGCCCATGTAGGCCTGATCCCGACGAGGATTCCAGGGATCCTTGTCCTGGGCACGCAGGGCCGCATTCAGGCCGGCCATCAGGCCTTGTGCCGCAGCCTCTTCGTAGCCGGTCGTGCCGTTGATCTGGCCAGCGAAGAACAGGTTTGGAATGCACTTGCTCTCCATGTTGGCCTTGAGATCCCGCGGATCGAAGAAATCATATTCGATGGCATAGCCGGGGCGAGTGATGTGGGCGTTCTCGAAGCCGCGCACGGAACGGACGATCTGCACCTGCACGTCAAACGGCAGGCTGGTGGAGATCCCGTTCGGATAGAGTTCGTGGGTGGTCAGGCCTTCCGGTTCGACGAAGATCTGGTGCGCCGTCTTGTCGGCAAAACGGGTGATCTTGTCTTCGATCGACGGGCAGTAGCGCGGGCCGATCCCTTCGATCACCCCGGCGTACATGGGGCTGCGATCCAGGTTATTGCGGATCACTTCGTGGGTACGCTCGTTGGTGTGGGTGACGTAGCAGGGCACCTGACGGGGATGCTGGCTGGCATCGCCAATAAACGAGAAGACCGGACGAGGATCGTCGCCGTGCTGTTCCTGCATTACGGAGAAATCGACGCTGCGGGCATCGATGCGCGGCGGGGTGCCCGTCTTGAGGCGATCGATGCGCAGCGGCAGTTCACGCAGGCGCTGGGCCAAGGCGATCGAGGGAGGATCCCCGGCACGACCGCCCTTGTAGTTTTCCATCCCGATGTGGATCAAACCATTCAGGAAGGTACCGACCGTCAGCACCACAGTCTTGCCGCTGATGCGGATCCCGCTCTGGGTGACAACACCGGCAACACGATCCCCATCCATGATCAGATCGTCACAAGCCTGCTGGAAGATCTTCAGGTTCGGGTAGTTCTCCAGCATCTGGCGAACGACAGCCTTGTAGAGCAGGCGATCCGCCTGAGCACGAGTGGCTCGTACTGCCGGGCCTTTGGAGGAGTTGAGGGTGCGGAACTGGATCCCGCCAAGATCGATGGCACGCGCCATGATCCCGCCGAGTGCGTCAACTTCCCTGACCAGGTGTCCCTTGCCGATCCCGCCGATCGCCGGATTACAGGACATGTGTCCCAGCGTATCGATATTGTGGGTCAGCAACAGGGTGTTCATGCCCATACGGGCTGCCGCTGTTGCTGCTTCGGTTCCGGCATGACCGCCACCGACGACGATCACATCAAATTGTTCATGGTATTGCATTGGGATCACCTTGATCTGCACGCCTGAAGATCTTTATTTGCCTGGGCTAAAGGGCGGAACATTCTATCTGTTTCGCGTCCTGAGGGGAATGTCTACTTAACGTTCAGTATGAAGGGAGGATCCACTAATTAGATCTTAAGGATCTTTAGATCGATCTTTTACTGGATCTCTTATTAGGATCCGCCCTTTCTGTTGATAAGCACTTTTTGATCATAAAGATCATTAATTTAAGGACGATCCTAGCTTGTGGAAAAGCTTGGATCCTGGCCCGGTGAACGAGGGGATAACCAGGACTTTTATACACAGAGGTCTGTCGGCCTGGATCTAATACATGGATAACTATAGGTTTTGCAGAGCTTTACACCGTAGTTATGCACATTACCCCTGGGCGTTGTGGGTAACCTTGTAGAACAACTCCCCCGGATCAATCTGTTAATAACATGGTGGATAGTCGATCTGGGGATAAGTGGGGAGATCAAGCTTTTTTTCAGGATCTCCCGTACGCTGATCAGGCGATCATCGTCATCCAGTCGCGGATCCACACTTCTGCGGCATCTTCGGGGATCTCGTGTTGGGTCACATCAATGTCGAGCCGCTCGCCGATCCGGCTGGCTCCGCACTCGGCCAGCAGCCGATCCAGCGTCTTGCCACCCTGGCAAAAGGTGTCATAACTGCTGTCACCAAGGGCGATAACGCCATATTTCAATGAATTAAGATCCGGATGCAGCTCGGCAAGATCCTTGGCGAAGGGTTGCAGGTTGTCGGGCACATCCCCGGCACCATGGGTGGAAGTGACCACCAGCAGGATGGATCCCGCATCATCCAGTACCTCTGCCAGCTTGGCCGGGTTGTGGATCCGGGTCTGGTGGCCAGCCTGTTCCAGCAGGTTGGCGACGTGGTCTGCGACATATTCGGCGGCGCCCAGCATGGAGCCGACGACGAGATTGAGTTTGGCCATGGAATGGATCCTGATTTCAGACAAAGAAACGGAAAGCCGGATTCTACCGCCAAAGGGTGTGGATAAATATGGATAAAGCTTGGGGATAATGGATCCAGTCAGATAATGCCGCCGGATCCATCCTGCCGATCTTTTTTCTGCTTCTTTATATTCCTCTTCATTTTCTTCTCCGTTCATGGCTCTCCTGATGACGCCCATCCCCCGCGAAATCCTGCCAACGATGCAGCTAGATAACAATGTAGATGCAAATGATTAGCAATTATTGAATCGATTCGATCACGGCTCTTGTAGTAGGATTGCGCTGCTTTATTCGCCCATGGAACAGGGTGATGTCGTGACAAACGACCACAAATAACAATTAAAACAACATAACTCATTGATAAACGAGACTTTAATATGATTGCGCAAAAATACACTACAGGACTCGGCAAGAAGGGCGCCTTCGGCGTGCTTTCGCTCTCCGGTTTGCTCGTCTCTCTGCCGCTGATGGCCGAACAAACCACCGCTGAGCTGCCCAAAGCCAGCGAAACCATGGTGGTGACAGGTACGGCCATGAAGGTGGAAGTGCCGATGGCCGAGACCCCTCGCGCCGTCTCCGTGGTTAATCGCGAGGAGCTGGATCAGCACGCCGTGTTGCAGCTTGATGAAGCGATTCGCTACCGTTCCGGCGTATTGACCGGCCTCTATGGCTCAGACAACAACACCGACTGGTTCAAGGTGCGTGGCTTCGATGCCGCCTCTTATCTGGATGGCAACCGCTTGTTTGGCACCGGCTACTACGTCTGGACGCCGGAACCGTTCGGTCTGGAGAGTGTGGAAGTGCTGAAGGGGCCAGCCTCGATCCTTTACGGTGAGGCGCCTCCGGGCGGGGTGATCAATGCCATCAGCAAGCGACCGACCGCCACGCCGCAAGGGCAGGTAGATCTGCAGCTTGGCAGCCGGGATCATCGTCAGGTCGGGGTGGACGTCTCTGACGCGCTCTCCGACAACAGCCGCTACCGCATGGTTGCTCTTTATAAAGAGCGTGATGGTGTGCTTACCGGTACTTACAACGATCGGGTTTATCTGGCGCCCAGCGTCACCTTCGATCTTTCGGATCGTACCAGCCTGACCCTGCTGGCCAGTTTCCTGCACGACGAAGGGGTCCCGACCAACGGCTTCTTCCCGGTCTATGGCACCCTGAATACGTCAGGTGGCCAGATTGATCCCTCCACCAACCTGAGCCAGCCGGATTACGATCGCAACCGCAATACCCAGATCTCCACCGGTTATGAGCTGGCCCACCAGCTCAACCAGGCTTGGGAGTTCAAGCAGAACGTCCGCTTCAACTACAACGATCTGCTGCTGCGCCAGACCTATATCTTCCCGACCTATGAAGGCACAACCGCCAGTCGTGGCCTGGTTTACCGTGATGGCAATACCAAGAGTGCCACCATGGATAACCAGATGGTGGGCTACTGGAACACCGACAGCACCGAGCAGACCTTGCTGCTGGGGGTAGATCTGCAGCGTCACGTCAATGAAGGGGTCGAGGCCGACAACTACGGTATGGGCTCCATCAATACCATGAACCCGGATTACAGCGGCTTCCCCGGTTTTGACGAGTCGACCGCCACTCACCAGAAGAGCAGCAAGGGCCAGAGCGGCCTCTATGCCCAGCACCAGATCCGCTGGGACGATCGCTGGTTGCTGACTGCCGGTGGCCGTTTTGACTATGTGGAGACCCACAATTCCAATACCAGCAAGGACGAGCGCCAGTACGATCATGAGCTCTCCCTCTCGGGCAGCCTGATGTATCTGGCCGACAACGGCCTCTCTCCCTACTTTGCCTATGCCGAGTCGTTCGAGGTGCTGCCGGGGATCGATCCTAATACCCGAAACTCCTACAAGCCGCTCAAGGGCAAGCTCTACGAGACCGGCGTGAAGTATGCGCCTGCCTTCCTCGATGGTTACATCAATCTGGCGTTGTTCGATCTGGCCCAGACCAACTCGCTGGTCTCTACCGGTTCCGGCCAGCAGACCCAGGCGGGTGAAGTGACCTCTCAGGGGATTGAGCTGGAAGGGAGCGTGCAGGTGACCGATGCACTGCGTCTGACCGCTGCTTATACCTACACCGATGCCAAAACCAACGACACCGGCAGTGGCGATCGCCGTGCCAGCCTGATCCCGCGCCACCAGGCCTCCTTCTGGGGTAACTACAAGGTGCAGCAAGGGGTGGCTTCGGGTCTGGAGCTGGGTACCGGTGTGCGTTATATCGGTTCCAGCGTGGGTATTGGCGCCGTGAATGCGGACTACACCCCCATCTACGGCTCTGCCGAGGTGCCGGCCCATACCGTCTGGGATGCGATGATCGGGTATGACTTTGCCAAGAACTGGCGTGCCCAGCTCAACGTCAACAACCTGCTGGGTGAAACCTACGTGGCCAGTTGTGACTACTACTGCTACTACGGCGAGCCGCGCAGCGTAGTGGGCAGCATCAACTACCGCTGGTAATCGAAGTCGGGTGGGAACCGGGTTCCCGCCCTTCTTTTCACCCGCAGTTGTTCTGATCTCTCTGGAATACCGGTCCGTTATGGAACTCTTGTCTCTGGTTTATCGCCAATATCGTTGGCCCTTTATCGCCATTACCCTGCTCAGTCTGCTCAGTGCCGTCAGCGGGATTGGCGTCATTGCTTTTATCAATCAGTCTCTTATCGAATCTATAGGTGATCCGCTGCCGATCCTCGGTCAGCTGGTCGGCCTCATTGTGCTGCTGCTGGTGATCACACTCGGATCTCAGCTGGCCCTGACCACTCTCGGTCACCATTTTGTCTACCGGTTGCGTGGACGCCTTCTCAAGCAGTTGCTGGATACCGATGTCGCCCGCATCCGCCAGATTGGTCAGGGGCCGCTACTGGCCTCCCTCTCCAGCGATATCGGCCAAATCACCATCGCCTTCGTGCGCCTGCCGGAGCTGGTGCAGGGGCTGGTGCTCACGCTGGGTTCTGCCCTTTACCTTGGCTGGCTCTCTCCTGCATTACTCGGGGTGACCGCGCTCTGGGTCACGATTACCATGGTGGTGGGCTGGTTGCTGGTGAACCGTGTTTATCGCCATCTCTCCCACATGCGTCAGGCCGAAGATCGGCTCTATCAGAACTATCAGGCCATCATCGCCGGCAGCAAGGAGCTGGCGCTCAACCGCGAGCGGGCTCACTTCGTTTACCACCAGCTCTATGAACAAAATGCCCGTGACTACCGCCAGCAGATCATCCGCTCCGACACCTATCACCTGAGCGCGGTGAACTGGTCGAATATCATGATGCTGGGGGCCATCGGTCTGGTCTTCTTTCTGGCCAACGGCCTTGGCTGGGCCAACACCAATGTGGCCGCCACCTTTGCGCTGACCCTGCTGTTCCTGCGCACCCCGCTGTTGCAGGGGATTGGCGCCCTGCCGACCCTGCTTGCCGCTCAGGTGGCGTTCGACAAGATCGCCGCCCTCAATCTGGCCGAGCCGGATGCGGACTTCCCGCTGCCGCCCGCCATCCGCCCCTGGCAGCGTATCGAGCTGGAGCAGGTGAGCTTTCACTATCAGGGGGAGGGCGGTTTTGCCGTTGGCCCCATCGATCTGGTCATCGAAAAGGGGGAGCAGATCTTCATCATTGGCGGCAATGGCTCCGGCAAGTCGACGCTGGCCATGCTGCTGACCGGCCTTTACCAGCCGGTATCGGGCCGGATCCTGCTGGATGGTGAGCCGATCACCGATCGCAACGGCTATCTGGCGCTCTTCTCCGCCATCTTCACCGACTATCACCTGTTCCAGCACCTGCTGGGGCCGGAACCCAAGGATGAGCTGGTGGCCGAGTGGCTGGAGCGGTTGCAGATGGGCAGCAAGCTCACCATCGAGGATGGATTTATCGCCGATATCGATCTCTCCCAAGGGCAGCGCAAGCGGGTCGCCCTGCTGCTGGCGCTGGCCGAGCAGCGCGAGGTGATGCTGTTTGATGAGTGGGCCGCGGATCAGGATCCCCAGTTCCGCCGCATCTTCTATCAGGTGCTGTTGCCGCGCCTCAAGGAGATGGGCAAGACGGTGATTGCCATCAGTCACGATGATCACTATTTCCCGCTGGCCGATCGCCTGCTGGAGATGCGGCAGGGAAAACTCACTGAGCTGACCGGGGCGCGCCGTGCCGCAGTGAGCCGCGATGCGATCGCCCATCTGGATTGCGAGGTGCCGGCTTGATACCGGCACCGATGAGACTGGCGGCAAGCCAGCACAGGAATTGCTTATGTTCGAGATGAAATCAGCCAGCTTCACGGTCAATGACCGCACGCTGCTGCACCCCACCGACCTGTGTTTCGAGCAGGGACAGGTCTATGGCCTCATCGGCCACAATGGTTCGGGTAAATCGACCCTGCTCAAGCTGCTGGCACGCCAGCAACCCCTCAGCGACGGCGAGATCCTGTTTGATGGCAAGCCGCTACCCGACTGGGGTAACCGGGAGTTTGCCCGTCAGGTGGCCTATCTGCCCCAGCATCTGCCGAGTGCCGAGAATCTGCTCGGGCGGGAGCTGGTGGAGATGGGCCGCTATCCCTGGCGCGGCCTGCTGGGCCGGATGGGGGTGGAGGATCACCGTCAGGTCGAGCGGGCCATCGCCCTTACCCATACCGAACGCTTTGCCGATCGGTTGGTGGATACCCTCTCCGGTGGCGAGCGGGGGCGGGTCTGGCTGGCGATGCTGCTGGCCCAAGAGAGCCGCTTTATCCTGCTGGACGAGCCGCTGGCCGCGCTGGACGTGGCCCATCAGGTGGAGGTGCTAACGCTGGTCAAGCAGTTGAGCCGTCAGCTAAACCTTGGGGTCATCATCGTCATTCACGACATCAATATGGCCTCCCGCTTCTGTGATCGGCTGGTGGCGCTCCACTCCGGCCGCCTGCTCACCCACGGCGAACCTGAGGGGATCATGACCAGCGAGACCCTGAACGCCATCTATGGCATCCCGATGGAGGTCATTCGCCACCCGGCCTATGACCACGCCATCGCCATCGTCTGACCGGGGGCATCCTTGAACCTTTTATTGAAGATGGCCCCTTGTCTCGTCAGCCTGCTGCTGGCGCTCCCGTTGCAGGCTGTACAATCATCCGCAACAAACGAGGCCACCAGCGCGCTACCCCGTATCGCCACCATCGATTGGACCATAGCCGAAACCCTGCTGGCACTCGGGGTGACTCCGCTGGCGGTGGGGGATGTTGGCCCCTATCAGGCATGGGTTGGCGAGCCACGGCTACCTGCCGGAGTGGTGGATATCGGCCTGCGCACCCAGCCCAACCGTGAGCTGCTGACGGAGCTCAAACCCGATCGCATCCTCATCTCGCCGCTGGCGGCCCCGCTGGCGCCAACTCTTTCCCGCATCGCGCCGGTGAGCACCATCGCCCTCTATGATGGGCAAACCGATCTGTGGCAGCGGCTGCACGAGGTGACCCTGACCCTCGCCCGTATGGTGGGCAAAACCGCCGAGGGCGAACGGCTGCTGGCCGGGCTGGATCGGGATCTCGCCAGTATGCAGGCCAGATTGCCTGCGGATCTGTCGCCCCTGCTGGTGGTGCAGTTTATCGATGAGCGCCATGTGCGGGTGTTTGGTCGCCACAGCCTGTTCGATGCGGTGATGACGCGGCTTGGGCTGCGCAATGGCTGGCAGGAGCAGACCAATGACTGGGGTTTCTCGGTGGTCAGCATCGAGCAGTTTATGACCTTGCCAACCGCGCGGCTGGTGGTGGTCGATCCCATCCCGGTAGGGGTGAGTGAACGGCTGCAGGAGCCTGGGCTGTGGCAGCATCTGCCGCTGGTTCGGCAGGCACCTGTGCTGCATCTGCCTGCGGTCTGGAGTTTTGGCGGCGTACTTGCCGCTCGCCGTTTCGCCGGTCTGCTCAGTGATGCATTGCTGCAAGATGCCGAGCGTATGGGGGCGAGCCGATGAAGCGACTGCTCACATCGCCGCTGCTGCGACCGGTCTCGATCCTGCTGGGGTTGACCCTCTCGCTCGCGTATTGGGAGCTGGCTCGCCAGCTGCCCGGTGCGATCTGGTGGCAGAGTATCTTCGCCCCCAATCTGGATGACGTCAGCCAAGCAGTGGTGCATTTCAGCTGGCTGCCCCGTTTGGTGGTCACCCTGCTGGCCGGGGCGGCGCTCGGGCTGGCGGGCACCCTGATGCAGCAGGTGCTGCGCAACCCGCTCGCGTCACCGACCACCTTGGGGGTGGCCTCCGGTGCCCAACTGGCGTTGATGATGGTGACCCTGTTTGCCCCCTCCTGGTTGCTGCTGGGGCGGGAGTGGATCGCCATGGCTGGCGGCAGCCTTGCGATGGCACTGGTGTTTGCCCTGGCCTGGCGTCACCAGCTCAATCCGGTGGTCATCGTCTTTGCCGGGCTGGTGATCAACCTCTATCTGGCTGCCATCAGCATGGGACTCTTGCTGTTCTTTCAGGAGGAGCTGAAAGGTTTGCTGGTGTGGGGCAGTGGCTCGCTAGTGCAGAACAGCTGGAGCGGGGTGAGTTACCTGTTACCCCGCCTGCTGGTAGCCGCTGCGCTGGCTGTTGTGCTGGTACGCCCGTTGGCGGTGCTGGAGTTGGATGATGCCAGCGCCCGTAGTCTGGGGGTCTCCCTGCAGCATCTGCGTTTTGCCGGACTGGGGCTGGCGGTGTTTGTCACCGCTTGCGTGGTGAGCGTGGTGGGGCTGATCGGCTTTATCGGGCTGGCCGCACCCGCCATGGTGCGGCTGCTCGGGATCCGCCAGCTCGGCCAGCGGCTGTTGTGGGCACCGATCCTCGGCGCCCTGCTGCTGGCGGCGACCGATCTGCTGCTGCAGAGTCTGAGTCGCTTCTGGCCAGTATTGATCCCCACCGGCGCCATGACCGCCCTGCTGGGGGCGCCGCTGCTGCTCTGGTTGATCCCGCGCCTTGGCATCAAGTCGGGTACGCCGAAGGCAAACGCCGGTCTGCTGGTGGCCCGACATCCGGCACCGGCTCGCCTTATTGGCCTGTTGCTGGTCGGGTTGATGCTGGTCGTGGTCGCCTCCCTGCTGTTTGGGCAGGGAATGACGGGCTGGTGCTGGCCAAGCTGGCTCCGCTGGCAGGCCCAGCTGGAGTGGCGGTTGCCGCGCACTCTGGCTGCGGGGGCGGCTGGTGTGCTGCTGGCGCTGGCGGGCACCCTGTTGCAGCGGGTCAGCAACAATCCTATGGCGAGCCCGGAGCTGCTGGGGGTGAGCGGCGGCACTTTTATGGGGGTGATAGCGACGGCGTTGTTGCTGCCTGCATTGCCCCTGCCGCTGATGCTGGTCGGTGGCCTGCTCGGTGCCTTCGCTTGTCTCTTGCTGCTGGTGGTGGTCAATCGCAAGCACGGCTTCCAGCCGGAGCGGATCCTGCTCTCAGGTATCGCCATCACAGCGTTGTTTGAGCCGCTGCAGGCCATCGCGCTAGCCAACGGCGACATGCGGGTGCAGCAACTGCTCTCCTGGATGTCCGGCTCCACCTATTACGTCACCCTGCCGGTGGCCTATGGGCTGGTGGGGCTGGCGCTGTTGATGCTGGCCGCCAGCCTGCTGGTGAGCCGCTGGCTCGATCTGCTGCCGATGGGGGCGGCGGTAGCCACTGCACTCGGTATTCGCCTCAACCGTGCCCAGCTTGCCATCCTGCTGCTGGTGGCTGTGCTCACCGCCAGTGCCACCCTGGTGGTGGGGCCGCTCTCCTTCGTCGGCCTGCTGGCGCCGCATATGGCCAAGCTGATGGGGCTGGTGCGGGCACGCTGGCACCTGCTTGGGGCCGCCGCTTCCGGCGCCCTGTTGATGGTATCGGCGGACTGGGTCGGTCAGCAGATCCTCTTCCCGCAGGAGGTGCCGGTCGGGCTGGTATCCACCTTGTTAGGGGGCGCTTACTTCATGTGGTGCCTGCGTCGCCTCTAGGTTCGCGGACAAAAAACGCACAATAAAAAGCCCGGGATTAGCCCGGGCTTTTTATTGTTTGCCGAACCGGCTTACTTGCCGATGCAGAATGTAAATAATCTATTATCTTCAATGTGTTAGTGACTTTTCGGGGGCCACTTGGGGTAAAAGTAACTAAAACAGCATATTGAGAGGCCGCTCACGGGTTTCTGCCATCGTGCAGCGTTCCCACATAGTCCATTCTCGATCGTGCAGCCTTCCCATATGAATCAACGCGATGCCACCACACGCAGTCAAAGCCGCTTTTTAGGTGAGTTTTGAACATATTTTGAACCGACTATAGCATCGTCCGGTGCCTAGAAAGCCGCTTTTACTCTTCGAACCGTGCAAACTTCACATAGGTGGTTTGGCTAACCGTGCAATCATCCCACATACCGCCAATTTAATCCCAGCCCTTTATCAGCCTGGCTGAGCGGGCTTTTAGGCCCTCTAGAATGGTGCTGCTGATGGCATCGGGGAAGCCCGCTGGCAATTGCTGGGTAACACGCTCAATAACATCATCAACGGAGTTGGCCAGTTCTGTCAGGATCTCTTCCATAGCAGAACGCTCAAATCCCACAGCTTTCGCCGTTTGGAAGAAATGACGCGGGAATACCTGCTCAATGGCGTATTTCTTTCCCTTGCTGCTTGCTAGGCCCATAGCGAGCTTGGCGTCCCTTCGGTTGAGGCCTCGGCCGCCAAACACTGGATAGACAGATAGGATGTCGTAAAAAGGGGTCAGGCGAAAACGCCCTTCCGGTCCAATAAAGACCGAGAAGTTCTTTGCATGGCCATCGGTGGCCGCCAGCAGCCAGAACAGGACCTGAGATTTCATGAACAGGTAGCGATCCTGTTCTGGTGTCACAGAGCCCAGCAAGGTTTTCATGATGTCAGTGATCCCTGGTCCTCCATGGCTCTCGTATTTCCGTGCTGACGGAACATTCAATACCTGACAGAAATCTTCTTGGGGAAGGCGCATGATCCAACTGCGATCGGCAGCGTAACGTCTGTCGAAGCGTTCCACAGCCAGTGCTTTGACCTGGCCAACCTGCATCATGAAGCAGTTAGGTACGGGTAGACCAAACTCCTTGGCAATCAGAGTGCAGAGATATTCGTTTTCTACGCTCTGGGAGAGGTCTATCGAGTAGGAGTGGCTTTCAATCTTGCCGATAGGGAGTTTGATTATGTGGGTTGTCGGCGTTGCATTGAGTGGCAAGTACCAACGGCCATCGAGATAGAGCAGTGCAGTCTTTTCTTGCGCCCCGGCGATAGAGATCCGGAACTCCTCTTGCTCCCTGACCATCCCCAAAGGGATTCCTGATTTGTAGCTGGTCAGGATCTGCTCGAGCTCGTCATCGGAAAGTGCCTTGTAGTCGATTCGCCTGACATCTGGAACATCGTGCCCTTCGGTAACCAGCTGTAATGCCCCTACGCTATCCTGGCCAATGCAACTGAGCAGATCGAAGGGCTGGGTTGATACCGCTTGATAGCGTGCTACAACCCTATTCCTCACCTCTGTATTATCTGGCAGCAGGTTGTCAAAGAAGTTATAGGCTTCATCGCCCCGGTAGGCCTGATGGCGCAATGGCATGGAGAGTGAGATGGGACGGCTGCCCGGTTGTGCTAGCCATGACTCATGGTACTGAAACTGATGGGCGCCGCTGGTAGTTTTGGTGAATGTGCCTACCCGATAGCCGTTCATGTAGACAGCCAGATTGGCCATTACCACTCCTCCTTCCAGCCCGATGCCGGACTCTCGGATGACTCATTGCGGGGTTTGATGTCCAGTGACAATTCGAGTGCCGCGAGGATCTTGAACAGGGTCTCCAGCTTGGTGGACTCAGGATTGAGCTCGAAGCTGGAGACTGTGTCTTGCCTAATCCCTACTTTCTCGGCCACTTTGCCTTGAGAGAGCTTTTGAGAAAGCCTGGCATCCTTGATACAGGCGCTCAGCTGCTTGGCGCTGGTTACTTTCATGATTCGACAACCTGGTAGCGTGCCTTCTTCCAATTTACACGCTATGGCAGGTACATCAAGTTTTACCTGCTGTGGCGGGTAAAGGTTGTTTACACGCTATAGGCAGTATTTAAGATTTATCCTATATAGCGGGTAAGCAGGAGGTTAGCAGGGGAGAAACTTGAGCCATCCGAGTTAATGTAGGCTGTGTACTGACATAACAGGATCCGAAAGAAACGAGTATTATCAACAGTCAGTTCGAGCGGCTGTGAGATGATAGTTCTAGCCGGTTCTTCGCATTTGTAGCCATTTTTATATTCAGTGATGAGGAAGTTAATTAATGTCAAAACCAGATATCCGGCTTCAGGACTCTCTTGTCGCAGGCTTGATTAACGGTGTGATCAACGGCTTGATTGCACACTGGCATTTCAAGGGGGTCGATTTTGTACCCTTGTCGGTCAATGCCATTGCCCACGAGCAGACATCGGTGTGGGGGGAGGCGGTATCCCTGACCTTCGGTCTGGGGATCATACTGTCGCTGATCACCGCCAAGCTGTTCGTCAACCATCTGCACAAGGCTCGTCCTGCGCTGCAAAGCAGCTTCAATCCCTCGTTTTTGCGCACCATGCTGCCTATAGCGATTACCCAGTGTGCTGCCCTGTTCGGCTGGTTTGTGGCGCTGGCGGTGATCTGGACCAAATACATGGGTGAAATGGCCGTCTCCAGCTTCTGGGCCGCCATTCTGGTCGGTGGATTTGCTTTTGTTATCACCCTGTTTATTGAATATCGCACCAAACAGAATCTGATCTTTAAGAAAGTTAGCCTTCTGGATTGATTCTGCCTCCCCATTTATTTCAGAAAAGGAATAACCCTCATGAGTGATCCGAAGAGCGCGGCAACCGAGAAAACGGCCGCTACCGTGCCTGCTGCACAGGACAAGACCAAGCAGGCCCGTTCGCTGACTTATGGTATTTTCCTGGCGGTTTTTATTCTCTGGATTTACAGCCTGTGGGCCGATCGGGTGACCCCCATGACCGATATGGGAAGAGTCAATGGCGAGGTGATCCGTCTTGCGCCGCAGGTATCCGGCCCGGTGGCCAGCATCCATGCCGCCAATAACGATGAGGTGTCGAAAGGGCAGTTGCTGGTCACCATCGAGAAAGCGCCGTTTGAGCTGGAGGAGAAGGCGGCCGAGCTCGCTTTGCAACAGGCTGCCCAGTCATACCATGCCGATTCTGCCTCCATCAAGGTTGCGAAAGCCAATGAGGCTTCCGCCCGCGCTGCTGCTAACAACGCCAGATTGCAGGTGGAGCGATATCGGGCCCTGCTGAAAAAGGGCACCATCAGCCGTGCAGCCATGGATGACAGCCTGACCCAGCTGCAAACCGCCGAGGCCAATCTGGCGCAAACCGTCTCTGCGCTGGAAAAGGCCCGTTTTGAGATTGGCCCGCGCGGTGAAGAGAACCCCGAGATTCAGGCCGTGCTCAACAAGCGAGCCCAGGCCCGCCTCAATCTCGAACACACCGAGCTGAAGGCACCCGCCAATGGTGTCATTACCAATCTGGCGCTGGCCAAAGGCAACTATGCCAGCGCAGGCCAGCCGCTGCTGACGTTTATCAATACCGATAAGCTCTGGCTGACCGCCATGGTGCGGGAGAACTCGCTGGCCTATTTGAAGCGGGATGATGCCGTCAAGCTGGTGTTTGATGCTTATCCGGGCCAGGTTTTCACCGGCAAGATCACTTCCATCGGTTTTGGCAGCAGTGGCAATGGCAGCCTGCAGGTCAATACCGGCACTGGGTTGCTGGATTCCCCTACCTCCCAGCCAAGCGCCCAGCGCTTCCCGGTCAATATCCAGTTTGATGACCTTCCGCCCGGCGTGAACCCGCGCTTCGGCGGTCGTGCTGTCGTCGCCTTCTACCCGGGAGAGTCCTATCTGGGTGAGCGGTTGGCAGATATCTGGATATGGGCATGGAGCTACATAAGCTATGTTTCATAGTCCAGCCAATGCCTTGCTGCGGGTAGCGCTGTTTCCGGTGCTGCTGCTGTTTTGGCAATTTGTCTTTGGTACGGATTTACCGCTGCTGGCCCCGGCCATGTGCGCGGTATTTCTCACCACCACCCATAACCCGCCACCGCTCATCATGGTGTTTCTGATGGCCGGGGTCTTGTATCTGACCTCCTGGATACAGGCATGGCTGGCAACCTTGTTGCTGGATTACCCCCATGTCTATTACCTCGCGCTGCTGGGCGTCTTCTACTGGTGCATGGATCGCACCCGAAAAAACGCGCAGGACCTGATAGCAATCCTGCTCATCGTGGCGACGGCCATGATTGCGGTGTTCGTCAAACAGAAGGGGATTTCGGTCGACCAGATACCGCTGGCGTTGCTTAAGAACATCTTCGTGGCAGGGTTTACCGCGTATCTGGCCTATTTCATCTTCCCGGGTGGTGAGCCGTTAACGGATGCCTCTGCAGCAGCCAGCAGTGCAGGCAAGACGCCTCATCAGGATTGGCACACTCTGTTCAAGGCGGTGCTGGTGCTGGCTACTCTCTGTGTCGGCATCACCCTGGATCTGGAGCAGAGCACCATCATTGCCATCGTGGTCGCGCTGATCATCAAGGATCCCAATCCGGCGCTGGGGCACAACTACGGTATCCGGCGGTTGCTGACCACCTATGCCAGCGTGCTCTATGCCGTGCCGCCCCTGATCATGTGCGTGTTTCAAACCAACCTGATTGGGCAACTGGGGGTCACTCTGGTGTGCGCCCTGTTTATGGGGATCCACGCCGTCGAGAGAAAGGCCAGTTACAACTCGATTCAGCTGCTCTATTCAAGCTATGTCGTGCTGGTGTTCTACTCGATTACCTCGACCAGCATCGATGCGCTGAGCGATGGCATGATCCGCTTCGGCTCGGTGATGCTGGCGGTGATCCTCGGGGTAATGGCACTGATTATCATGCAGCCCAGATCGCCTGCCGAGGTGGCAGTGCAGCGAGCCGACCACCACCCTGGCTGAGAACCTGCCTCTACTGCTTCAGCCGTAGTCATAAAAAAAGAGCCCTTGAGAAATCAGGGGCTCTTTTTATTGGCAAGCGAGGGTTAATCGATCAATCGATGTGATAGATCTGATTGTATGACTGTAAATGGCTATAAAAATCATAGGAATGATGTAATTTTTCTTATTTTTTTAAGAAACACTACCCAGGCAATGATGACTGCCCCGGTTTATGGTTAACCATCCCCAAAGGGATTCCTGATTTGTAGCTGGTCAGGATCTGCTCGAGCTCGTCATCGGAAATGGCCTTGTAGTCGATTCGCCTGACATCTGGAACATCGTGCCCTTCGGTAACCAGCTGTAATGCCCCTACGCTATCCTGGCCAATGCAACTGAGCAAATCGAATGGCTGGGTTGATGCCGCTTGATAACGTGCTACAACAGGCAAACAGAAAGATGATGTCGAAGTTTCAATCAATATGGGCAGCCAACCAGTCGAGACCTTGCTTTGCAAACGTAAACAGTTGGTCGCTATAGCCAGGAGTAATCACACTGAGAATTATCTCGGGGTCAATATTCAGATAGTCTTGCACCAGCGTATTGCGAAGGCCAATGAGCTTGCTCCAACAGATCAAAGTGTCGGGGCATAGCTCACCACGTAGGACAAGGAACTCGAATGCCTGATTGGCATCCTGTGGGGTATGGCCTGCCAGTGTTTTGGCCCAGTGTTTTGCCACGCCAATACTCGTTTCGATAGAAACCTGCAGGATTCGCTCGGCGGCGCGGTACTCCAGATTGGAAAGGGTACGCTGCGCCAGAATTGCCCGGATCTCTGACAGCTCCGCCTGGTAGCGCGACAAGCTGGTGCGCAAAGCGCCGATATAAGCGTTATCGCTCATCTCTACTTCTCTACTTAAATCGATAACCGAGAGTTTCCCCCAGAACTCATTGCACTACAGCGCCAGCAGTTCTTCAGTGCTGTATCCAGTAGTCCACTCTGTTTAGTCGGAGCAAAGGCCACCGCCAGATCCCAGTTGGTGCTCGGGCAAGCTGTCCCCTTGGTACGGTCATTTGGTAGTTTGAGACAGAATACTTGTCAGTATGGTGTCACATGGTTGGGATTTTGTACGTAACGTTCAATAGCCTGCCGCGCTGCGCTTGGCTGCTGGCTTGTTCGGTGAGTCGAAAAGATGACTCACCGAACAAGCCCAGCTTCTGTAGATTTCCTCCTTTGGCATCCCATTCAGCAGATCAGGAATGGTGAGCAACGTCGCTTAAATACCCAAATACAACTCAAAAGCGACTTTGTGATGACGGATCACACTTAAAGTTTGTGCTGTCAGATCAAAAGGCTATCGAAAGGTTGTGTTTCGATCGTCATGTGGTGGTTCTAAAAAGGTATACCCCATTAAAACCACTTAAGACCCTCTCGAAAATCATATTGAAACCACTTATATTGAACCAATAAGTAGGAACCACTTTAAACAGACTGATGGGGGGTCAATGTTCATACGGGCGTATTTACGTGCATCGACTGTGGAACAGGATGCTGAGCGGGCACGAGAGCTGCTGATTGGTTTTGCTGCTGAGCATGGCCATCAGATTGCCAGTTTCTATGTAGAGAATGAGTCTGGTGCGACGCTGGACAGGCCTGAGCTTATGAGGCTGATCCGCGACGCTGCAGATCGTGACATTGTGCTGGTAGAGCAGATTGATCGTCTGGCTCGCCTCAATCAGACGGATTGGCAAACACTGAAGCAGCTTTTGGCACAGAAACAGCTCTCCATCGTTTCTCCTGAGCTTCCGACTTCCTGGGTGGCATTACAGGGGGACAGCCGCTCCGAGTTCACCAGCGCCATCTTGCAGGCTGTAAATGGCATGCTGTTGGATATGCTCGCAGCCGTCGCTCGTAAAGACTATGAAGATCGCCGTCGCAGGCAGCAGCAGGGTATTGCCAAGGCCAGGGATGAAGGGAAATACCGTGGTAGGCAGAAGGATGAGAAGAAGCGTCAGCACATCGCTAGGCTGTTGGTGACAGGCCACAGTTATTCCGTGATTCAGGAGATGCTTGGTTGCTCAAGGTACCTTATCGCCAGTGTGGCCAAGGAGACACGCAGTTAGCTCCAGAAGTAGTAATTTTTGATGACCGGCCCACCCTTGCGCTGTGGGCGTGGGGTTGTCTTGAGGGTTTTCGCTGTCCAGATGAGTGCGATGCTCAGCGCAGTGAACAGCCCGGCGGGCCAGTGCCAGCAGGTGAGTGCGGCAAGAGCCATTAACTGCAACCTGGCCGTGATGGGGCGCCTGGTGGCCCAGGCCAGTATTGGCCAGCACCAGTAAACCGGTGGCAGGCAGATCAGCAGCCATGCAAACAGCGTGTCGCCAAGTGCCATCAAGCCCAGCGCAACCACCGCCATGAGGGCGATATCAGCGATCGGTTTCATGGTGTCTCTCTTTTGCATGCGCCTTGTAGCTATACAGACTCCACACGAAGACAAGCGTGAAGAAGGCCAGCAAGCCAACCATCCCCCAACTGAACGAATCCATCGTGTTACTCCACCAATGAACATGATTTCAGCATGGCACCGAAGGCCTTGGTGTTCAATCAACTTATTGAAAATGTTGAGTTTGTTCGTTCGTAACAAAGCTGGAGTACTGGAATCCAGTGGCTTATTGGCCAGTGGAATCAGCGCCCTCATCCCCGGCCAATCTCTGTCCAATTCCTTTCCACATAACTATCTATCTGGAATCTTGGTGCGGATATTCCAGATAGTGGAATGTCGCTTCAGAACGAGCACCTGGAACATTGATAGGGGCCTTCCCATCTATCTGGAATGTTCGCGCTGTTTTTCGCTCTGGAATGTTGACCACTCTGTCTGAGGTGAGTGGGAAAACCCTGTGTGCTGGAATTGATGGGGGCAGATTCCTATCTATCTGGAATCTTGGCCTCTGCATTCAGCGAGAGCCAAACCGGCTGACTTGCTATGGGACTAACTCAAGCGATGCACTTCAACAATCATTCACTACGACCTAGTTACGCCATTGCCAGACGTTTCCTTGACCCGAAGGCATGCCATCAAGAGCAGCACCCCATGTTGCTTTATGAGTCTGAAATCAACAAAACCCGGCTGATTTTATGAGAGAATCTTGAGCAATATTGTCCCCCGACCGGAAGAGAGCTCATGGCCGAGATCAACAAAGCAACCCTCACCGAAGCCGACATCATCTCCAAATATCTTCTGCCTGCCATCAAGGCGGCGGGTTGGGATGACCTGACCCAGGTCCGCCAAGAGGTGAAGCTGCGGGATGGCAAGGTGGTGGTGCGCGGCCAGATGGCGGCACGCAAAAAGGTCAAATCGGCCGATATCGTGCTCTATCACAAGATGGGCTTGCCACTGGCGGTGATCGAGGCCAAAGCCAACAAGCATGAGATTGGCAAGGGGATGCAACAGGGGCTCGATTATGCCCGTCTGCTGGATGTGCCGTTCGTATTTGCCAGCAACGGCGATGGCTTCGTATTTCATGACAAGACCAATCCGGCCAAGCTGGAATCCGAGATCGCGCTGGAGGACTTCCCCAGCCCAGGCCAGCTTTGGGACAAACTCTGCACCTGGAAGGGTTACACCCAGGCACAGTTGCCTGTCATCAGTCAGGACTATTACTCCGATGGCAGCGGCAAATCTCCCCGCTACTACCAGCTGCAGGCCATCAACAAGACCGTAGAAGCAATATCGAAAGGCGAGGATCGGGTATTGCTGGTGATGGCCACCGGTACCGGCAAGACCTACACCGCATTCCAGATCATCTGGCGTTTGTGGAAGGCGGGCGCCAAGAAGCGCATCCTGTTTCTGGCCGATCGCAACATTCTGGTAGATCAGACCAAGGTCAATGACTTTCAGCCCTTTGGCTCGGCCATGACCAAGGTCACCGGACGCACGATCGATCCTGCCTATGAGATCCACCTTGCCCTCTATCAGGCGCTCACCGGGCCGGAAGAGTCGCAGAAAGCCTTCAAGCAGGTCTCACCCGACTTCTTCGACCTGATCGTGGTGGATGAGTGCCATCGGGGCAGCGCCGCCGAAGACAGCGCCTGGCGCGAGATCCTCGAATACTTCTCATCGGCCACCCAGATTGGTCTCACCGCCACGCCCAAAGAGACCGAAACCGTCTCCAGCACCGATTACTTCGGTGACCCTGTTTATACCTACTCCCTCAAAGAGGGGATCGAAGATGGTTTTCTTGCCCCCTACAAGGTGGTGCGGGTCGATATCGATGTCGATCTGCAGGGGTGGCGTCCCACCAAAGGGCAGATGGACAAACAGGGCAACCTGATTGAAGACCGTATCTATAACCAGAAGGATTTCGACCGCACCCTGGTGATCGACGAGCGTACCCAGCTGGTGGCCGAAACCATCACCAACTACCTCAAGAAAACCGACCCGATGGCCAAGACCATCGTGTTCTGCAACGACATTGATCATGCCGACCGGATGCGACGGGCGCTGGCGAACCTTAACCCCGAGCAGATGCTGAAAGATGATCGGTATGTGATGAAAATCACCGGCGATGATGACCTTGGCAAAGCCCAGCTCGACAACTTCATCAACCCGAAAAAGCCCTATCCGGTCATCGCTACTACCTCCGAGCTGATGACCACCGGCGTCGATGCCAAAACCTGCAAGCTGGTGGTGCTGGACCAAAACATCCAGTCCATGACCAAGTTCAAGCAGATCATCGGCCGTGGTACCCGTATCGACGACAAGTACGGCAAGCTCTGGTTTACCATTCTCGATTTCAAGAAGGCTACCGAGCTGTTTGCCGATCCCCGTTTCGACGGCGAACCGGAGCGCGTCATGGTGGTCAAGCCGGCAGACATCAACAATCCAGATGATGGCTTGGGCGATATCATCGATGGCGCCGATCCGCTGCCAACCGATGAACCCGGCGACCATGGCGATCCGTTTGCCCCCGGAGTAGATGAACAACCCGGCAGCTACACAACCGGTAGTGATGGTGGCCAGAGTGGCGCAGGGGGGCAGGGCGCGGGCCCGCAGGGTGGTCCAATGCCCGGAGTCAGCAAGTATTATGTCAACGGCGTGGCGGTCAGCGTCATCGCCGAGCGGGTACAGTATTACGATGCCGATGGCAAGTTGGTGACCGAATCCTTCAAGGACTACACCAAGAAGACCCTGCTCAAAGAGTTTGCCACCCTCGATGCGTTCACCAAACGTTGGCAAGCCGCCGAACGCAAGCAAGCCATCATGGATGAATTGGCTCAGGCGGGCGTGCTGTGGGAGGTGTTGGAGCAGGAAGTGGGTAAGGAGCTCGACCCGTTCGACCTTATCTGCCATGTGGTATACGATCAGCCACCACTGACTCGCCGCGAGCGGGCCAACAACGTCAAAAAGCGCAACTACTTTACCAAATACAACGACACCGCCCAGTTGGTGCTTACCAGCCTGCTCGACAAGTATGCCGATCAGGGCGTGACCGAGATTGAGACCAAGGATGCGCTAAAAGTCGCCCCCTTTACCGAGCTGGGTCGCCCGCTGGAGTTGGCCAAGAAGGGTTTTGGTGGCCCCAAACAGTTCGAGCAGGCTATCACCGAACTGGAGCAAGAAATTTACCATGAGCAGCAGAGCGCCTGACGGCCTGACTGCTTCTGAACTACCATGCGGCCATTCCAATGATGGCCGCTTGTTTGATCGATCTTCCTGACGCATTCGCCCCTGTATTCGTCACCATTTTTGTAAAAAGCAGAGAATCCCATGTCATCCATCAGCTCAGTCATCAAATCCATTCAGGACATCATGCGCAAGGACGCCGGTATCGACGGCGATGCCCAGCGCCTCGGCCAGCTCTCCTGGCTGCTGTTTTTGAAAGTGTTCGACGCCCAGGAAGAGGAGCTAGAGTTTGAGCAGGATAACTACCGCTGCCCCATCCCCGAACGCTTCTTGTGGCGCCACTGGGCGGCTGATAGCGAAGGGCTGACCGGTGATGCCCTGCTCGATTTCGTCAACAACGATCTGTTCGACAGTCTGAAAAACCAGCCTGCCAATATCAGCCTCAACCCCCGTGGCTATGTGGTGAAAGAGGCGTTCAGCGATGCCTTCAACTACATGAAGAACGGCACCCTGCTTAAGCAGGTGATCAACAAGCTTAACGAGATCGACTTTACCGACAGCAGCGAACGCCACCTGTTTGGCGACATCTACGAGCAGATCCTGCGTGACCTGCAAAGCGCCGGTAACGCGGGCGAGTTCTACACCCCCCGCGCCGTCACCCGCTTTATGGTTAACCGCATCGACCCCAAACTCGGCGAGCGGATCATGGACCCGGCCTGCGGCACCGGCGGCTTTCTCGCCTGCGCCTTCGATCATGTCAAAGAGCACTATGTCGAGACCGCTGCAGACCATCAGACCCTGCAGAAGCAGATCCTCGGGGTCGAGAAGAAACAGCTGCCGCACCTCCTTTGCACTACTAATATGCTGCTCCACGGTATCGAGGTGCCGGTGCAAATTCGCCATGGCAACACCCTCGACCAACCGCTCTCGAGCTGGGATAGCGATATCGATGTGATCCTCACCAACCCGCCCTTTGGCGGCACCGAAGAGGATGGCATAGAGCAGAACTTCCCCGCCGATCTGCGCACCCGAGAAACTGCCGACCTGTTCCTGCAGCTCATCATCGAAGTTCTGAAAAAGGGCGGTCGCGCCGCCGTGGTGCTGCCCGATGGCACCCTGTTTGGCGAAGGGGTCAAAACCAAGATCAAGCAACTGCTCACTGCTGAGTGCAACCTGCACACCATAGTGCGGCTGCCCAACGGCGTGTTTGCCCCCTATACCGGCATCAAGACCAATATCCTCTTCTTCACCAAGGGCCAGCCCACCAAGGATGTCTGGTTCTATGAGCACCCCTATCCGGCTGGGGTGAAGAACTACAGCAAGACCAAGCCGATGAAGTTCGAGGAGTTCGAAGCCGAGATCGCCTGGTGGGGCGATGAGGCGGACGGCTTTGCCGCCCGGGTAGAGAACGAGCATGCCTGGAAGGTCAGCATCGACACCATTATCGAGCGCAACTTTAACCTCGATATCAAAAACCCCCATGTCGGCGAGCAGATAAGCCACGATCCGGACGAGCTGCTGACGCGCTATGCCACAGAGCAGGCCGAGATCCAGACCCTGCGTGACCAGCTAAAAGCCATTCTTGGCGACGCCTTGGGCAAGCAAGGGGGGCAGGCATAATGGCGGCTCTGAAAATAGAAAATCTGATTACCGACCACCTGGATCTCTGGACTGCGGCGGTGCGCCCAAAAAGCAGTGCCGGGCGCGGTAGCAACAGCAAGCTGGAGCTCACCGGTATCAAAAAGCTGCGCGAGCTGATTTTGGAGCTGGCCGTGCGCGGCAAACTGGTGCCGCAAGACCCCAGCGATGAACCCGCCTCCGTGCTGTTGGAACGGATTACCGCCGAAAAGACGCGGTTGGTGAAAGAAGGGAAAATTAAAAAGTCTAAGGTCTTGCCGAAAATTAGTGAGGAAGAGCAACCTTTTGATCTACCAGAGGGATGGGAGTGGGGATGTTTAGGAGATATTGTAGCCATTATTCGTGGTATTACATTTCCTGCTAGCGAAAAACACTGCGAGCCATCAGAAGATAGAATTGCTTGCCTGCGTACAGCTAATGTCCAAGATAAAATAGAATGGGATGACTTGCTTTATGTAAAAACCTCATTTGTTAAACGTCTAGAACAACGAGTCGAAGTTGGTGACATTGTTATGTCTATGGCAAACAGCAAGGAGCTTGTTGGTAAAGTTGCGTACATAGAAAAAATACCATCTGGAAGTGCAACATTTGGTGGTTTTCTTAGTGTTATTAGGCCATATGAAATTGATGCATCTTTTTTAATGACTGTATTACGAGCACCTCAGACAAGGTCTGTTCTTATCGATAGATCAAGTCAGACAACAAATATTGCCAATATATCACTGGAAAAATTAAATCCGCTTGTCATTGCTATCCCACCTTTGCCAGAGCAACACCGCATCGTCGCCAAAGTGGGTGAGCTAATGGCCCTCTGCGACCAGCTGGAACTGCGCAGCGAATCACAGCTAGCAGCCCATCAGATGCTGGTGGAGACCCTGCTCGCTACGCTCACAGATAGTGCCAATGCCGACGAGTTGGCGCAAAACTGGGCGCGGCTAAGCACTCACTTTGATACCCTCTTTACCACTGAGGCCAGCATCGACGCCTTGAAACAGACCATCCTGCAACTGGCGGTGATGGGCAAGCTGGTATCGCAAGACCCCAGCGATGAACCCGCCTCCACCCTGCTGGAGCGTATCGCCGCCGAAAAAGCCCAGCTGGTCAAAGAGAAGAAAATCAAAAAAGAGAAACCGCTTCCTGCAATTAGTGAAGACGAAAAACTATGCAATCTACCAGAAGGGTGGCTGCAATGTAGGCTGAATGACATCATTAAAATATCATCTGGTGATGGCCTTACATCAAAACAAATGGCTAGCGATGGTTCTATCCCCGTTTTTGGCGGTAATGGTATAACTGGTTATCACGACCAGTTTAATGTAAGTCAGCCAACTATAGTTATTGGTAGAGTAGGGTTTTACTGTGGTTCAGTTCATATAACCCCGAGTAAGGCATGGGTGACAGACAATGCATTTATTACCAGCTTCTCTCATGTAAATGTTCATCTTGAATTTTTGGCTTGGTTATTAAAAGCTACAAATCTTAATGAACATGATAATGCAACAGCACAGCCTGTAATTTCAGGAAGAAAGCTATATCCTATAGTCGTTTGTTTACCTCCATTAGCTGAACAACATCGTATCGTTGCCAAAATCGATCAGTTAATGACTATCTGCGATCAACTTAAATCCCGCCTGCAAACCAGCCAGCAGACCCAACTTGCCTTGGCCGAGTCGCTGGTGGAGGGAGCCCTTGCCTGATGCCCTACGCTCGTCCCTGGCTTAGCTATCAACAGCAACTGGATCAGCTGATTGAGCGCGGTATCACGGTCACCGACCGGGATGCCGCACTGAGCTATCTGGAGCGGATCGGCTATTACCGTTTAAGCGGCTACTGGTACCCGTTTCGCCGCTTTGAGCCTCCGGCTGAGGGGGAAAGCAAACGGGAGACCCGGGCGACTGACCAGTTTTGCCCCGATACCCATCTGCTGGATGCGGTGGAGCTCTATCTGTTCGACAAGAAGCTGCGTCTGCTGGTAGTGGATGCACTGGAGCGGATCGAGGTGGCCTTGCGGGTCGATCTTGCCTATCTCCTTGGCAAGCGAAATACCTTTGCTCACCTCGATCGCAGCTACTTCCACCCCAGCTTTATCCGGCAGCCTGCATTCAGGGGGAGTCACCAGACCCACTTTGAGGCGTGGATGGAGAAATACCGGGGGCTGGTAAAGCGCTCCAAAGAGGATTTTGTGCGCCACTACCATCAGCGCCATGGTGAGGAGCTGCCGATCTGGGTGGCGGTGGAAGTCTTTGATTTTGGCGCCATCTCGCAGCTGATCGGCATGATGAAGGTGTCGGATCAGCAGCATATCGCCAGCAAATACGGTTTGGATTGGCAGGTGTTTGCCAGCTGGATCTACGGCCTCAGTTACCTGCGCAATATCTGCGCCCATCATAGCCGCCTCTGGAACCGCAACGTAACGACGCAGGTGAAGTTGCCCAAGCCAAGAGAGGTGCCGTGGTGCGATTTCCTGGCAAGAGACGATGAGCGGCTTGCCAAGCCATTCGTGTTGCTGGCCATCACACGGCATCTACTCAAGGTGATTTGCCCGAATACCCAGTGGCATCTGCGCCTGCGGGATCATCTGCTGACGTTCCCCACACAAAAGTCGGTGCGCAAGCTCGGGTTGGCAAATATGGGGTACATAGAGAACTGGCAGGAGTGGTGGTAAATCCACCAAATAAGAACCCCAGCGTAAGTTGCGAAGCAACCAAGAGGCCGGGGTCGTGTTGCGGAGAAGAATAGGGGGGAACCTCCATTCAGTCAAACTTTTTTACCCCATTTTGTGACGGATAGAGTGGTAGTCGAGTGGGTATTAAAGCAGGATCTCAAAGGCTCTTCAGCTACGTGAGAGCCGGCTTGAAATATCAATATTACAAGGAGTTGCGATGCTACATGCAATCCTGCATGGCAAGGCTGGGCGTATCGAGCGGGAAGGGGAATCCCTGCGCTGGCGCGACCTGTTTAAAGGCAGCGAAGATCTGCTAACTGCCACTTTCTTTGGCCGTTTGCCCCACCTCTCGGACGGTACTCTGGGGGCCGTGCTGCACTTTCTACTCGGTGACAATCCGCTAGACCCGGCCACCTTTCAACGGCTGGAGCTGTGGCCAAAACTGGCATCGTTGCAGGATCGCCGTTATGTCGAGCCCGATGTGCTGCTCCACTTTGACGACGCACTGGTGGTTATCGAGGTGAAGCCCCCGTTCGGTGGTGACCAGTATCGGGAGCAGTGGCTGGCACAGGTCAATGCTGTGGTCAGCGAAGCCGAGTTTGATGACTATGAAGACCGGCTCTATTACGTTGCGCTTGGTAATATCCCTGTCGCCCCGCTGATTCGCCCAGAGCTGCCCGAACGCTTTGTCCAGATGACCTTGCGTGAATGGGAGCCACTGCGCCGCTATCTGCAAACTGCCTCCGAGTTTGAATCCTGCCGTCAGGATCGCGCCATTCGCGATGAGTGGCTGCAGGCGTTTGAGCTGTTTGGCATGGCCCCGGTGGTGCCTGAATGGGCGCCGTTGTTTGCCTACGCAGGGCAGCTGGACCTGGATTGCGGGGTAATGTCTGAGCGGGAAACTCCCCCACCGGCTGAACCTACTGGTTGGGCTGCTCTGCTCGACTATGCCGGGACATTGTACCTCTCTCGCCCCGATTTCTCTTTTTTGAATCACTGACTTTGGCTAAGGATGCCGTCATGCCACACGATCTTGAACAGACCACCCAGCTGGTTACCCAACTGCAACAAGCCCACCGACTCGCCGCCGGTTTCTACCAGCGTATCCTGCCGCTATTCGATCAGATCGCCAGTCAGGCGCTGGACGCCGAGTTCTGGTATTGGGAGCCCAGCGAAAATAGCCGCCCCTGCCGCTCGGGAACCCGCCCATCCAGCAGCTGGGCATGGGACTATCTGCCACTGTTTGCTTCTACCCATTGTTACCGTGATTGGGGTGGCGATACGGCCGAAAAGAACGATATCACTCTGGCTTTCCGCCTTTACATTGATAGCGATTTTCGCCATACCTCAATGCTGCGGGCAGGGGTAAAAGGCCAGCCAGACCCTCTGCAACTTGATGGCCAAGCCATTGTTGAAGTGAGTCTGTTCCGTTGTCTGGAAGATAGCGACAAGCATTTCGATGAGCTGTGGCGCCCGGTGCCTTGGCCCCTTCATCAACCGGATTGGAAGCAAAGTGAGGAGTGCGGCCAGCTCGCCTTGTGCTCCAACCATCTGCCGCTCGCTCAGCTGCTTGCCGATCCTGATGGCGTTGGCCGTTGGATCGAAGAGATGAGCCATCGTTGATCCTGTGGTTGGCTTGGGATAGCCAACCTAGTGGAGCCTGATGACTTTACTGGCGGTCTCTCGCCAAAGTGTCATTTGCCCCCCCCCCTTCCTGTTTCCATCTTAAATTTCACATCCGAAAATTTTCCAGAAAACGCTGTAAGTGCCCAAAACGGGCACTTACAGCGGTCTGGATTTCGTTAGGTCCCCGGTACGCTCTTGCATGCTGATGTTTGTAACTAGGAGACAATCTGCATGCGCGAACAAAATTCGTCAGTTTTCAGTGATCCGAATGGGGCAATCCTGAAAGAGCTTTATGAGCTTAAGCAGTTGGTAATCCAGCAAGGACAGGCGCAAAAAGAGGTGCTTTCTGCCGAGGAGTGCGCTGAGTTGCTGGGGGTTTCTGTCTGCTATGTGTACCGGCTGACCAGTGAAAAGCGTCTGCCGCATTACAAGCCACAAGGCAAAAAAATCTACTTCAAGCGCGTTGAGCTGCTGGACTGGCTGCTCTCCCACCGCATTTCACCAGACGCCGAACTCACTGAGCATGTAACCAAGCGTGTGCGGCAAGCTAGCCATGGGCGGTTGTGAGGTGGGTATGACACAGGATCTGATTACATCTCTCTGCCCCCAGGATCTCCGGTCGGCTTTTATTGAACCTCCGAAACCCCTCGATTTTGTCCTCCCGGGGCTGCCTGTTGGTTGCGTTGGTGCTTTGGTGTCACCGGGAGGAGTGGGCAAGTCGATGTTGGCATTGCAACTGGCAATGCAGATCGCCGGTGGGCCGGATTGGATTGAACTTGGCAAGCTGGGCAGGGGGGCTGTGCTCTACTTGCCTGCCGAGGACCCTTGGCCTGTACTGCACCAGCGCTTGTTTGCCTTGGGCGGAGGCCTTGATGCTGAACTTCGTGCCAACGTTGAACGAGACCTTCGTTTGATATCGCTTCAGGGAGCCAGTCCGAATGTGTTGGATAGCCGCTGGTGGGAAGCGATTGCCATTTGGGCTGAGGGGGTCAGGTTGGTGGTTATCGATACACTGAGACGCTTTCACGATGCTGATGAGAATGCAGCCTGTGCTATGACACTGGTGCTGGGTCAGCTGGAACGGCTGGCCATGCTGAAGGGATGCGCTGTGTTGTTTGTACACCACACCAGCAAATCCGCAGTTTTCCAAGAGGCTGGCGATCTGCAGCAGGCAAGCAGAGGTTCGTCTGTACTGGTGGACAACGTCCGCTGGCAGGCCTATCTCGCCACTATGACCAAGAAAGAGGCGCAGAAGCTGGGCGTATCGGCAGAGAAGAGCCAGCTTTACGTGCGGTTTGGGGTAAGCAAAAGCAATTATGGGCCGCCACTACCGGAGCGCTGGCTGGAGCGGAAGGAAGGTGGCGTGCTGTACCCCGCTGGTTTTGACGAAATACACTGGGCTGGGGGCAAACGTGCCTTGCTTTGAATTGACTCATGCCCGGCACGACCATATGCACTGCCTTGCTCCCGGGTTGTTTAGGGCGATCTCGAATGGCCAACGCCGCCGTGACAAGCTGGAGGTGATTTACCGTTTGGATAACGGTAATCAGATTGAGTTTTCTGGGCCAGAACCCTTGGGGGCTGACGATTTGCGCGTACTTCAAGGGTTGGTTGCCCTAGCTGGGCTTGAATCAGAAAGTGGCAAGATTGGGACTATTGCGAGTGGTGAAACCGGAGAGATATTACGAGACCTACTTCAGCTGCGTGGGATTGCCAACCAGCAGGATGTCTTGGTAGTCAAAAGCAGCTTGCGCAAACTGGCCAAGGAGATTGGTTACGCAAACCCTCGTGACACCAATACGGTGCGTCGCACTGTCGAGCGGTTGTGGAAGGTGTCGGTAATAGCACAGGTAGCAGGCTTGCGTAGTGGTTTTCGTCTGCTGGCGAACTATGCCAGCGATCCCCTGACCGATAGGCTCTTTGTGGCGCTTAATCCATTGCTGACCAATGCCATATTGGGTAATGGCCGATATACCTATATCGATCTGGCTGAGGTACGGCAACTGCGTAGTAGCACTGCCCGGATATTGCATCAGCGGCTTTGTGCCTGGATTGATTGTGGCCGCAGCAAGCCAGTAGGTTTAGATAAACTGGTCTCTTACGCTTTTCCTGATAAGTCCAGCGCGGCCACCAACCGAAAGCGGCAATCGCGAGTTCGCAAGGCACTGTATGAACTGGCTGAACTGGGTTGGTCAATCAGTGAACATGCCAAGGGGCGGTTTACCATCGGCCGGCCTGCACTATCACGATAACGGTCACAAACTATCACGAAAGTGGTCACAAAGTTCACGATAACGGTCACAAGCCAATTCAGTGAAACCCAGTTACCGCTTGGGCTGCAGGGCGATCCTGAAATCCGATCTATATTATCTAAGATAATCTAGGCCAGCGCATGGTTGCGCTGGCCTATTTGTTGGCTCTTCCTGGCCATGATCTTGTCGAGGGTGCTTCTATCACCCCAAGACATTGGGGAAATCGAGCATGGCATCTCGGCGCCGCGATTCAAGAATGTCGGCGTAGATCTCGGTGGTTCTCAGCTCACTGTGCCCCAGCAAGCGGGAAAGGGCATAGATATCGACGCCGCGGTTAAGCTGGATGACGGCGAAGGTATGACGCGCGCTGTGGAAGGTTACCTTCTTGGTTATACCCGCCTGCAACGCCCACCGGGTGAGCTCCATGTTGTGCCAAGCCGAGTACTTGAGGCCCTTGAAGATCCGCTCTGTTGCCTTGCCTGGGCGCCCCATCAGCTGCATCGCCATGTCATTCAAATCCAGGTATTGCAGGCCGCTGGTCTTTTTCTGGGTGAATACGATACGGTAATGGCCATAGAAGGGCTCCAGCTCTGCCCAGGTCAGCTTGTGAATGTCGGACCAGCGCAAGCCAGTGCAACAAGAGAACAGAAAGGCGCGCTTAAGAACGTCGTAACGGCACTCGGCCTGGGCCAGGGCTCGTACCTCGTCTTCGGTCAGGTAAACCCGTTTGTTCTTCTCCCCCTGGATAGCTTTGACACGTCGTACCGGATTATCCGGCAGCAGCCGATCCTGCTCTGCCTGGTTCAAGGCTGCTCTCAACTTGTTGAAATAGGCACTCTGGGTGTTGCGGCTCAGTGGTGTGCCGCTTTTGGTGCGGGCCTTGTGCATCAGGTAGTGCCGAAACCCCTCTAGGAACAGCTGATCTACTTCCTCGAAAGTCAGCTCTGGCAGTTTATGGTACTGGCGCAAATGCTTGAGGGCTGATATCCAGATAGAGTGGTTGCTCTTGCTGCCTGCCGCTTTTTGGTCTGTAACCTCTTGGAAGTACTCGAAGAAGCTGGCCTTGTAGGCGTTCGAGAAATCCAGATGGTGTTTACCTGTCTCGTACTCGAAGAGCCGCTTGGCGCGGATGGCTTCGGCTGCTCGCTGGGTTTCTTTGTTGTGGAGCCGCTGTGCTGGGGTTCGCGGCTTGTCGTACAGGAAGAGATCCAGGGGCTCTCTGCTGCGTTTGTGCTTGCGGATGCCCGTGGTTGGGTCAAGGTAGGAGCCGGCGTAATAGGTTAAGCGCAGAGCGCGCTTGCCTTCGGCGTCCGGTTCGCGGAATTCGATGCTGATCTTCATAATTGTCCCCCGAAAGTACCCCGAGAGGTTACTTCGGGGTACTCTCGGGGTAAATTCTCACGAAACAAGATCAGGCAAGAACAGCCAGTAAAAAACAAAGTCCAATATTTACAATATCTTATATTCTCACTGGCTGCTTTTTATTGCTGATTTTTCACCACATTACTTGCCGATGCAGAAGCTGGAGAAGATGCGGCCCAGCAGATCGTCGGAGCTGAATTCGCCGGTGATCTCGGAGAGGGACTCCTGCGCCAGGCGCAACTCTTCGGCCACCAGCTCGCCAGCCACGAACACTTCCAGCTGCTCTTTGGCTACCAGCAGGCGCTCGGCGGCGCGCTCCAGCGCATCCAGATGGCGGCGACGGGCCATAAAGCCCCCTTCGGTGTTGCCCTGGAAGCCCATGCAGGCTTTCAGGTGCTCGCGCAGGGCAGGCAGCCCCAGCTCGGTCTTGGCGGAGATGCGGTAGACGGCGTGGCCCTGCTCCTGGCTCGGTGCCAGATCCTCGCCGGTCAGGTCGGCCTTGTTGCGAATGACGGTGAGGCCGATGTTTTTTGGCAACCGATCAACAAATTCCGGCCAGATCTCCCGCGGGTCAACCGCGTCTGTGGTGGTGCCATCCACCATAAACAGCACCCGGTCGGCCTGTTCGATCTCGGCCCAGGCGCGTTCGATACCGATCTGCTCCACCTTGTCCTGAGTGTCGCGCAGACCGGCTGTGTCGATGATGTGCAGCGGCATACCATCGAGATGGATATGCTCGCGCAGTACGTCGCGGGTGGTACCGGCAATCTCGGTGACGATGGCTGACTCGCGCCCTGCCAAAGCGTTGAGCAGGCTCGATTTGCCGGCGTTGGGACGACCGGCGATCACCACCTTCATCCCTTCCCGCAGCAGAGCGCCCTGTTTGGCTTCACTGCGCACGTCGTCCAGCTCGGACATGATGCTGTAGAGGTCGCCCGCCACCTTGCCGTCAGAGAGGAAGTCGATCTCCTCGTCCGGGAAGTCGATGGCCGCTTCCACATAGATGCGCAGCCGGATCAGGCTCTCCACCAGTTGCTGGATTTTGCTGGAGAACTGCCCCTGCAGGGAGTGCATGGCGCTGCGGGCGGCCTGTTCGCTGGAGGCTTCGATAAGGTCAGCGATAGCTTCGGCCTGGGCCAGATCCAGCTTGTCGTTGATGAAGGCGCGCTCGCTGAACTCGCCGGGGCGGGCAGGGCGGATGCCGTCGATTTTCAGAATGCGGCGGATCAGCATGTCCATGATGACGGGGCCGCCGTGGCCCTGCAGCTCCAGCACATCCTCGCCGGTGAAGCTGTTGGGGGCTTTGAACAGCAGGGCTATGCCCTGATCCAGTACCTGGCCTTGCTCATCCTTGAACGGCAGATATTCGGCGTAGCGCACCCGAGGGAGCTTGCCGAGCACTATCTCGGCGACCTGTTCGGCGGCGGGGCCGGAGACCCGGACTATGCCGACGCCACCACGGCCTGGCGCGGTGGCCTGGGCCACGATCGTATCTGTTGTCATCTTGCTTGGCTCGTTTGTTCGCTGATAGGAAAACGTAGTGGGAGACATTGTAATAAAAAAGGCGGCCCGAAGGCCGCCTCTTTTGTCATCACGGGAAGATTAGCTGCGTGAATGCAGTCCTTTCTTCTCCAGCTGACGATAGATGATGGTCTGCTGGATGATGGAGATGACGTTGCTCACCAGCCAGTAAAGAGTCAGGCCTGCCGGGAACCAGAGGAACATGAAAGTGAAGATGATCGGCATGAACTGCATCACTTTCTGCTGCATCGGGTCGGTGATGGTGGTCGGGCTCATCTTCTGCAGATACCACATGGAGGCACCCATGAGGATTGGCAGCACGAAGAAGGGGTCCTTCACTGACAGGTCAGTGATCCACAGGGCAAACGGCGCGTGACGCAGTTCAACGGACTCCATCAGTGCCCAGTAAAGGGCGATGAAGATCGGCATCTGAACCAGGATCGGCAGGCAGCCACCCAGCGGGTTGACCTTCTCCTTCTTGTACAGCTCCATCATGCCCTGAGACATCTTCTGGCGGTCATCGCCGAAGCGCTCGCGCAGGGCCGCAATCTTGGGTTGCAGCATGCGCATCTTGGCCATGGAGGTGTACTGGGCCTTGGTCAGCGGGAACATGATGCCGCGCACCAGCAGGGTCAGCATGATGATGGCCAGACCCCAGTTCTGGACGAAACCGTGGAACACGGTCAGCAGCCAGTGCAGCGGTTGGGCGATGAACCACAGCCAGCCGTAGTCGACGGTCAGGTCGAGGTGGTTAGCCACCTTGGCCATCTGGTCTTGCAGCTTGGGACCGACCCACAGCTTGCTGGTCACTTCGGCCTGTTGGCCGGCAGCCACGTCAACCAGCGGCGCCTTGTAACCGATGATGGCCTGGCCTTTACCAGGGATCACACGGCTGTAGAAGCTGTTGGCATCGTCGGCATTCGGAGCCCAGGCAGAGACGAAGTAGTGTTGCAGCATGGCGACCCAACCACCCTTGGTGGTCTTGTTCAGGTCGGCATCCTTCATCTCGTCGAAGGTGTACTTCTTGTAGCGGGTATCTTCAGTGGAGAAGGCACCACCACGGTAAGCGCTGGCTACCATGGCATGACCTTCCTGATCCTTCGGCGTTGCTACGGTTTGCTTCAGCTGACCATAGAACTGCACCTGAACCGGCTCGGCAGATTTGTTGTCGATCTTGTAATCAACGCCAACGGCATAGTCGCCACGCTTGAGGATGAACTCCTTGGTGAAGACCACGCCCTTGCTGTCGGTCCAGGTCATCGGAACGACGACTTGATCCTGACCATCGGCCAGCTGATAGCTGGTCTGGGCGGCTTCATAGGTAGGACGACCTTCGGCCTGACTGTCCGGACCGTTGCGACCCACCAGACCGCTCTGGGCGATATAGAGGTGCTCAGGCTTGCTGGTCAGCAGCACGAACGGTTGGTCCTTGCCCTCTTCCAGTTTGTGAGACAGCAGTTCGGCAGACACGATGTCGCCACCCTGGGTATCCAGGGTCAGCTTGAGCACGTCAGAGGAGACGGTGATCAGCTTGCGTGCGGCAGTCGCATTGGCTTGCTCGGAAACCTGAGGAATATCACCGGATTGACCGGCTTCAGGTACGAAATGTTCGGTTTGGGCCACGGTCGTCGGGGCCGGCTTCGGAGCCTTGTCGGACTCCCACTGTTGCCAGAGCAGAAAGCTCACGAACAGCAAACCGATCAGGAGTAGATTGCGTTGTGATTCCATAGTTTTCAGTTTCTTCGCTTTGGTTGCGGAACCGGGTCATAACCACCCTCGGATAAGGGATGGCATTTTAATAGACGTTTGCTGGCTAACCAAACGCCTTTTATGAAACCGTGAAGTCGGATGGCTTCTATCGCAAATTGGGAACAAGTCGGGGTAAAACGGCAGCGCGGCCCGAGCAGAGGGCTAATGATTAGCTGATACAGGCGTATCAGTTTGATAGCTACCCATTGCAACGGCGTGACAGGGTGCGCCATAGCTTTTCCAGTAACTTGAACAGTTCCTCGTTATCCATCTCTTTCACACCGGCCTTGGCGATCACCACGATGTCGATAGCGGGCAGCTGATGTTGTTTGAGGCGGAAACTTTCCCGAACCACCCGTTTGACACGATTACGCCAAACGGCACGCTTGAGTGCTTTTTTGGGCACAGCGAGACCAAGACGAGGGTGTTCGAGCGAATTGGGAGAAGCGAGAAGGGTAATCTGCGGAGAGGCGGCCCGGACAGGCTCGGCGAAAACGCGTTTGAAGTGTTCGGGAGTTAACAGACGTAACTCCCGAGAGAAGGTGTGCTGGGTAGGCATTAGACTACCAGGCGGGCACGACCCTTGGCACGACGAGCGGCCAGAACTTTACGACCGTTGGCAGTTGCCATGCGGGCGCGGAAACCGTGAGAGCGCTTGCGCTTCAGGTTGGACGGTTGAAAAGTACGTTTCATGATTCGATTCCGTATTTCTGTACAGTTTTGATTGTCACACTTAGCCGACGCGCCAGCTATAGCGTGTGACGACTAGCAAAAGAGGCCGAATTCTAAACAGAGTTCGGCTTTTAGTCAATCCGCCGTTCCCTCTCATCCTGCCATGGCCTTGAAAAGGCCACTGCCGAGCGTGAGGATCCAGAGGATCAAGGGCTCCGGATTATACTGGCAACCCGGGGTTAAACAAGGGATCCCTCAATAAAAAAGGCGGCCAGGCCGCCAAAGAGAGAGCTATTTAAGGACTTTCCGCAAGAACTCCCGGGTACGGGGATCCTTGGGATCGACCAATATCTGATCCGGCGGGCCCTGCTCGACGATCCGCCCTCCTTCCATGAAGATCACCCGATCGGCAACATCACGAGCAAATTCAATCTCATGAGTCACCACCACCATGGTCTGGTGCTGGCGGGCCAACTCTTTCATCAGTCCCAAAACCTCGTCGACCCACTCGGGATCGAGGGCCGAGGTGGGCTCGTCAAACAGGATCACCTTGGAGTGGGCCGCCATGGCGCGGCCAATGCCGACCCGTTGCTGCTGGCCGCCGGAGAGGGAGGCCGGATAGGCATCCTGCTTGTCGGCGAGGCCAATGTCCTTGAGGATGCCGAGCGCTGTGGCGCGGGCCTCCGCTTTTGGCTGCTTCCAGACGGTGATCAGCCCTTCGGCGATGTTGTCGAGCGCTGTTTTGTTGGCAAAAAGGGCGTAGTTCTGGAACACGAAGGAGGCCCGCTTGCGCAGCTCGATCGCCTGCTGTTCGCTGGCCTTGGCCAGATTCAGCTCGAGATCGTCGATGGCAAGGGTGCCCGCATCCGGGGTCTCCAGCAGGTTCAGGCAGCGCAACAGGGTCGATTTTCCGGTGCCGGAGGGACCGATGATGACGACAATTTCCCCCTTTTTGACCTCCAGATCGATGCCGTTGAGCACCTGATTGCCGTGATATGCCTTGGAGAGGCCGGTTAGCTTGATCATGAACGCCCTCCTTTAATAGGCACGGTTGAGACGGACTTCCAGCAGATGCTGCAAGCGGGTAAAGAAGATCACCACCACCCAGTAGATCAGCGCCACCGCCATAAAGCTCTCGAAGAACTTGAAGGAAGAGGAGGCTTCCATTTGCGCCTTGCCCATGATCTCGGCCACCCCCAGGGTGAAGGCCAGCGAGGTGCTCTTGATCATGTCGATGAAGTAGTTCATCAGCGACGGGGTGGCGATACGGGCCGCCTGCGGCAGGATGATCCGCTGCATCGCCTGATAACGGCTCATGCCGATACTGAGCGCCGCTTCCATCTGGCTTTTGTGAATGCCGAGGATGGCTGCGCGGATCGACTCGGCCATGTAGGCGGCGAAGTGCAGGGTCAGACCGACGATGGCGGCGGTAAAGGCATCCATCCCCACGAAGATCGGGAACAGTTGCGGCAGTCCGTAGTAGAGCAGGAACAGCTGAACGAGCAGCGGTGTACCCCGAAAGAACGAGATATAGAGCATCGCCAGCCAGTGAATCGCGGGGACGCGAAACACCCGTACTATCGCCAGGGCCAGCGAGAGTACGAGTGCCAGCACGAATCCCCACAGGGCCATCTCCATCGTGGTGCCCAGGTATTTGAGCAGGATGGGAAACAGCCCCAGCGTGTATTCGAGGTCAAATTCCATCATTTATTTGTCGGTGATGTCGGAAGCGAACCATTTCTCGGAGATCTGACGCAGGGAGCCATCCTTGCGCATGGCAGTCAGGGCCTCGTCGACCTTCTTCAGCAGCGCCTGTTTCTCCGGGGTCTTCAGGAAGGGCAGGGCGTTCTCGATAGTCTCGAACGGTGCGCCAGCCTGTTGCAGCGGCAGCTTGGACTCCTTGATCAGCTGGGCGGTGGAGACGCGGTCCATCACGAAGGCGTCGATGCGACCCAGGGCGACATCCTGCTCGAAGGCGGAGTCATAGGTGCGGATATCGATCTTCTTGTTCGGGTCGTTCTTGCGCAGCAGCTCTTCGAAGTTGGAACCCAGGTTCACGGCCACCTTCTTGCCTTCCAGATCCTTGATGCCATGAATGGTGCTGTTGCCCTTGCGTACTACGATCTGGGCGCCGTCATAGACGTAAGGCTGGGAGAAGTCGTACTTAGCCTTGCGCTCGTCGGTGATGGTGATCTGGTTGGAGATGGTGTCGATGCGGCCGGTTTCCAGCATGCCGAACAGGCCGGAGAAGCTGGCAGTCACGAATTCGACCTTGTAGCCGGTACGCTCGCCGATCTGGTTCCACATATCCACTTCAAAGCCCTGCAGCTTGTCCTGCTTGACGAAGGTGAACGGGAAATATTTGCCAGACATGCCGACCTTGATGGTCTCCTGGGCGATGGCCTGACCGGACAGGGTGGCGAGCAGGATGGCTGCGCCGGAAATCAGTTTGATGGATGTTTTCATGGTGTTTCTCTCTCTCAATGTCTTGTATTTGTAGTTGTAATAACTGGTTTGGCCCTGATGTTATTGGAATAAAATTTAAAAAATAAATGAAATTTGGTTATATGAAATAACAGGAGAGAAGCACGGGATCGACTAATCCGGACGGTGGATCAAGCTGTGGGTAACTTTGGGGATGAAATCCGATCCAAAGGCGCTGGATCCTTGAAAGTCAAGGATCTTATTTGCTGGATCCACCGGGCGATGGCTGGAGATCCGGCGGCTAAAAACGTAGAATAGCCGGTCTTTAGTTAATCAATCGACAGGAGTTTAGAGTGACTGCTTCGCTATGGCAGCAGTGCCTTAACCGGCTGCAAGATGAGTTGCCCTCGGCAGAATTCAGCATGTGGATCCGGCCGCTTCAAGCGGAGTTGAGTGACAATACTCTGACCCTGTATGCACCGAATCGCTTTGTTCTGGACTGGGTACGAGACAAGTATCTCATCCGGGTTAACGGCATCATCAACGAACTCTGCGGGGTCGACGGCCCCGCCCTGCGTTTTGATATAGGCAATCGTCCCCATCCTGTTGCTGTCGCCAGAGCGCCGGTACAGGGTGCCGCGCCTGTGAATAACTTGCAGAAGAGCTGGGAAAGCAAGGCTGAAGCCAAGCCCGAGCCGAACCACAAGAGCAACACCAACGTGAACTATACCTTCGAGAATTTCGTCGAGGGTAAGTCCAACCAGTTGGCGCGTGCGGCTGCCCGTCAGGTAGCGGACAATCCGGGTGGTGCTTACAACCCGCTGTTCCTCTATGGCGGCACCGGCCTTGGTAAAACCCACCTGCTGCACGCCGTTGGCAATGCCATCAAGGAGAGTAAAAAAGATGCCAAAGTCATCTATATGCACTCCGAGCGGTTTGTTCAGGACATGGTGAAAGCGCTGCAAAACAACGCCATTGAAGAGTTCAAGCGTTACTACCGCAGCGTCGATGCCCTGCTCATCGATGACATCCAGTTCTTCGCCAACAAGGAGCGCTCCCAGGAGGAGTTCTTCCATACCTTCAATGCCTTGCTGGAAGGTAACCAGCAGATCATCCTGACCTCGGATCGCTATCCGAAGGAGATCAACGGTGTCGAGGATCGCCTCAAGTCCCGCTTCGGCTGGGGCCTGACCGTGGCGATCGAACCGCCGGAGCTGGAGACACGTGTCGCGATCCTGATGCGCAAGGCAGACGAGAACCAGATCCATCTGCCGGACGAAGTGGCCTTCTTCATTGCCAAACGTCTGCGATCCAACGTCCGTGAACTGGAAGGCGCCCTCAACCGGGTGATCGCCAACGCCAACTTCACCGGCCGTGCCATCAATATTGATTTCGTGCGCGAAGCGCTGCGCGACCTGTTGGCACTGCAGGAGAAGCTGGTCACCATCGACAACATCCAGAAGACGGTGGCGGAGTACTACAAGATCAAGCTGGCGGATCTTCTCTCCAAGCGTCGTTCCCGCTCTGTTGCCCGTCCGCGCCAACTGGCGATGGCACTGGCCAAGGAGCTGACCAACCACAGTTTGCCGGAGATAGGTGATGCCTTTGGTGGCCGTGACCACACTACCGTTCTTCATGCCTGCCGCAAGATCGAGCAGCTGAAGGAGGAGAGTCACGACATCAAGGAGGACTATTCCAACCTGATCCGTACCCTTTCTTCCTGATAACGGAATCGAGTGGACAGATGCAGCGCGAATATTCCAACCTGATCCGAATCTTTTCCTCCTAATCACAACGGAGAGCACAGATGCAGCTCGAAATTAGCCGTGAGGCCCTGTTACGTCCTCTGCAACTGGTGTCCGGCGCCCTCGGCGGCCGACCGACCCTGCCGATCCTCGGCAACGTGCTGCTTGATGTCAGCAACGGTTTGCTGTCACTGACCGGTACCGATCTCGAAGTAGAGATGATCGGTCAGGTCTATCTGAACGGGGCCAGCGAAGATGGCCGCACCACAGTACCGGCGCGCAAGCTGCTGGATATCTGCCGTGGTCTGCCGGAAGGCGCCGAGATCCGTCTCAATACCGAAGGCGAGCGCCTGATCATCCGCTCCGGTCGCTCCCGCTTCAACCTCTCGACCCTGCCGGCGACCGAGTATCCGAACATCGAGGATTGGGAATCCGTGCTCGAGTTCGATATCAGCCAGCTGGAGCTGAAGAAGCTGATCGATGCGACCCAGTTCTCCATGGCCAGCCAGGATGTGCGTTACTACCTGAACGGCATGCTGTTCGAGAGTGAAGGTCACGGTCTGCGTACCGTGGCGACCGACGGTCACCGTCTGGCCACCTGCCGCCGCGAGGTAGTAGGGGAATCGCTGCCCGATCATCAGGTTATTCTGCCGCGCAAAGGGGTATTGGAGCTGGTGCGTCTGCTGGAAGCAGAAGACAAGCCGGTGCGGCTGCAGATCGGCCGCAGCAACCTGCGTGCCGCCCTCGATGGCTTCATCTTCACCTCCAAGCTGGTGGATGGCCGCTTCCCGGACTGGCGTCGCGTCATTCCGCGCAACAGCGACAAGGCCCTCATCGCCGGCCGTGAGGATCTGCGTCAGGCGTTTGCCCGCGCCGCCATCCTCTCCAACGAGAAATTCCGTGGGGTGCGTCTCAATCTGCAGGAAAACCTGCTGCGCATCACCGCCAACAACCCGGAACAGGAAGAAGCCGAAGAGCTGCTTGACGTACAATATGCCGCTGGCGAGATGGAGATCGGCTTTAACGTCTCTTATGTGCTCGACGTGCTGAATACGTTAAAATGTGACCAAATTCGGATTAGCCTGAGCGATTCCATCAGCAGTGCCATTATTGAGGATTTTGAACATCAGGATGCTCAGTACGTGGTGATGCCGATGCGGATCTAGTCGTGTCCCTGGTCAAACTCCAGCTCAGCGACTTTCGCAATATCCAGCAAGCCAGTCTCAAGCTGTCGCCCGGCCTCAACATTCTGGTCGGGTGCAATGGCAGCGGCAAGACCAGCGTGCTGGAAGCCATTCACTACCTTGGTCTGGGGCGCTCCTTTCGCACTCATTTGACCGGGCGGGTCATCCGCCAGGGGGAGAGGGCCTTTACCCTGTTTGCCCAGTGTGAACTGGAAGGGCGTCAGGTACCGATCGGTCTTGCCAAAGACAAGAGTGGCGAGACCCAGCTCAAGATTGCCGGGGCGCAGGCCCAGCGGCTGGCAGATTTGGCGGAGCTGTTGCCGGTGCAGTTGATCCATCCCGATGGCTTCAACCTGCTGACGGGCGGGCCTCAGGCTCGCCGCGCCTGGCTCGATTGGGGTGTTTTCCATCAGGAGCCGACCTTCTTTGCCCTCTGGGGACGAGTGCGGCGGCTGCTGAAACAGCGCAATGCGCTACTGCGCCAGAGCACCCAGTACCGCCAGCTGGCGTTCTGGGATCAGGAGCTGGTGCGACTGGGTGGTGAGCTGGCCGAGTTTCGCGCCAGTTATTGTCAGGCCATTACGCCCCTGATCAAGGAGATGACGGCGGATTTTCTGCCGGAATTCGATATCAGTCTCGGCTTTTACCGGGGCTGGGAGAAAGATACTCCCCTCGGCGATCTGCTGGAGGCGGGGTTTGAGCGGGATCGGGCGCTGGGCTATACCGGTGTCGGTCCACAGAAAGCCGATGTTCGCCTCAAGGCTAACGGGGTACCCGCTCAGGATATTTTGTCCCGGGGTCAGCTGAAGTTGCTGGTCTGCGCCATGCGACTGGCCCAAGGGCTCTATTTGAATCAACATAGCAGCCGTGGCTGTATTTTTTTAATTGACGATTTTGCCTCTGAACTGGATGTCGACAAGCGCCGCTTGCTGGCCGCAAGGCTGAAGCAGTGTGCGTCCCAGGTGTTTATCACCGCCATCGACACCGGTCAGCTCGCAGACATGATGGATGCGAATGACTGCAAGTTGTTCCACGTGGAACAGGGTAAAATCTCCGAAACGTTAGAGAAGGCAGAGAGTAAGCTATGAGTGAAAATACTTACGACTCCTCGAATATCAAGGTGCTGAAGGGCCTGGATGCGGTCCGCAAGCGCCCGGGGATGTATATCGGCGATACGGATGATGGCTCGGGTCTGCACCACATGGTGTTCGAGGTCGTCGATAACTCCATTGACGAGGCGCTCGCTGGCTACTGCTCCGATATTCAGGTCAAGATCCATTCCGATGGCTCCGTCTCCGTGCGTGATAACGGCCGTGGTATTCCGGTCGATATTCACCCGGAAGAGGGCCGCTCCGCTGCCGAAGTCATCATGACCGTGCTGCACGCTGGCGGTAAGTTCGATGACAACTCCTACAAGGTTTCCGGTGGTCTGCACGGCGTCGGCGTCTCCGTCGTTAACGCCCTCTCTGACAAGCTGTTGCTGACCATTCGTCGTAACGGCCACGTCTACGAACAGACCTATCATCTGGGTGAGCCGCAAGCTCCGCTCAAGCAGATTGGCGACAGCACCGGCACCGGTACAGAAGTTCGCTTCTGGCCAAGCCCGACCATCTTCAGCGACACCCTGTTCCACTACGAGATTCTGGCCAAGCGCCTGCGCGAGCTCTCCTTCCTCAACTCCGGTGTTTCCATCCGTCTGATGGATGAGCGTGACGGCCGTGAGGCGCATTTCTGCTACGAGGGTGGCATCAAGGCGTTCGTTGAATACCTGAACCAGAACAAGACCCCGATCCACCCGAAGGTGTTCCATTTCACCACCGAGCAGGATGGTATCGGCGTTGAAGTGGCGATGCAGTGGAACGACGCCTATCAGGAAGGGGTCTACTGCTTCACCAACAACATCCCGCAGCGGGATGGTGGTACTCACCTCGTTGGCTTCCGTACCGCGCTGACCCGTACTCTGAACTCCTATATGGACAAAGAGGATTACAGCAAGAAGGCCAAGTCTGCCGCCAGTGGCGACGACGTGCGTGAAGGTCTGATTGCCGTTATCTCCGTCAAGGTGCCGGATCCCAAGTTCTCCTCCCAGACCAAGGACAAGCTGGTCTCTTCCGAAGTGAAGACCGCAGTTGAGCAGGCGATGGGTGAGAAGCTGGCGGACTTCCTGCTGGAAAACCCGGGCGATGCCAAGATCGTGGTCAACAAGATCATCGATGCGGCCCGTGCCCGTGAAGCGGCCCGCAAAGCCCGCGAACTGACCCGCCGCAAAGGCGCGCTGGATATCGCCGGTCTGCCCGGCAAGCTGGCTGACTGTCAGGAAAAAGACCCGGCTCTCTCCGAACTCTACATAGTGGAAGGGGACTCTGCTGGCGGTTCCGCCAAGCAGGGTCGCAACCGTAAGAACCAGGCCATCCTGCCGCTCAAGGGTAAAATCCTGAACGTTGAGAAGGCCCGTTTCGACAAGATGATCTCCTCGCAAGAGGTGGGCACCCTGATCACTGCACTGGGTTGCGGTATCGGTCGCGACGAGTACAACCCGGACAAGCTGCGTTATCACAACATCATCATCATGACCGATGCGGACGTCGATGGTGCGCACATCCGAACCCTGCTGCTGACCTTCTTCTATCGTCAGATGCCGGAAATCATCGAACGTGGCTATGTCTACATTGCCCAGCCGCCGCTCTACAAGGTGAAGAAGGGCAAGCAGGAGCAGTATCTGAAAGACGAAGACGCGCTGCTGCAGTACCAGACCGCCATGGCGCTGGACGGTGCTACCCTGCACGTCAACGAGTCTGCTCCGGCCATCGGTGGCGAGGCGCTGGAGCGTCTGGTCAACCAGCATCGCTCGGTGACTCACCTGATCACCCGCATGTCTCGTCGTGCGCCCGAAGCCGTGCTGACCCAGCTGATCTATCAGCCGGAGCTGAACGAAGCGCTGCTGAACAGCGAGAGCGATCTGCTGGCCTGGTGTCAGGGTATGGAAGCCGTGCTCAACGAGAGCAACCACGGTATCCAGTACCAGATCCAGGTTCGTCGTGATGAAGAGCGCAGCCTGTACGTGCCGCACGCCGTGGTACGTCAGCACGGTGTCGACCGCGAATATCCGCTCAGCTACGACTTCCTGCAGTCCGGTGAGTACCGTCAACTGGTCTCGCTGGGCAAGGAGATCGCCAACCTGATCGAGGAAGGTGGTTTCATCAAGCGTGGCGAGAAGGTCAAACCGGTTGCCAACTTCGTCGAAGCCGTCGAGTGGCTGATGGGTGAAGGCAAACGCGGCATCTACATCCAGCGCTATAAAGGGCTGGGTGAGATGAACCCTGACCAGCTTTGGGAAACCACCATGGATCCGGAAGCTCGTCGCATGCTGCGCGTCACCATCGACGACGCCGTCGGTGCTGACCAGCTCTTCTCCACCCTGATGGGTGATGCCGTTGAGCCCCGTCGTGACTTTATCGAGACCAATGCCCTGCGCGTAGCCAACCTCGACGTCTAATCGACGCTGTCAGCTCGATATAAAAAAAGCCGCTCCCTGTGAGCGGCTTTTTGTTTTTGGGCGAAAGAAGTTGCACGTTCCACGTGAAACATCGTGCTTTGGTATCAGGGGTTTTGGCCACGAAAAGATCGTCGCCACTCGCTGGGGGAGATGGCAAAGCGGCCGCGGAAGTGGTTGCGCAAAGAGGTGGCACTCTTGAAGCCAACCAGCTCGGCAATGCGATCGATTGAATGGCCGCTTACCTCCAGCAGCTCCTGACTGCGCCTGAGCCGCTCCGCCAGCAGCCATTCACCCACCGAGAGGCCGGTAGCCTGATGAAAACGGCGGGTAAAGGTGCGGCGGCTCATCAGGGTGTGGGCCGCCAGAGAATCCAGGGTGTGGGGTTCGGCCAGATGGGCACGCAGGTGATCGAGCAACTGGTTCATCCTGACATCGCGGGTGGAGGCGGGCACCGGCTGTTCGATAAACTGGGCTTGGCCCCCTTCCCGGTGAGGCGGGATCACCAGCCGCCGCGCCACCTTGTTGGCGATGGCCGAGCCGTGGTACTGGCGTACCAGATAGAGGCAGCAGTCCAGTCCGGCGGCGGTACCTGCCGAGGTGACCAGCCCATCGTCATCCACATAGAGGGCGTTGGTATCGAGCTGCACGCAAGGAAAGCGGCGACAGAAATCCTGTTCGTACTCCCAGTGGGTCGATGCTTTGCGACCATTAAGTAGTCCGGCGTAGGCGAGCACATAGGTGCCAAGACAGAGCCCGACCAGCCTGGCACCTCTGGCTCTGGCGGCAATCAGGGCATCGAGCAGCGCTGCGGGTGGCCGTGCTGCCGGGTCGTGCCAGAAGGGGATGACGATGATCTCCGCCTCGGCCAGCACCTCCAGCCCATAGGAGGCCTGAATGGTGAAGCCTTGTGCCGAGTGTGCGTGGCGGTTGCCATCGCCGCAGCAGATCTTGAGCTCGAACAGCGGCTGGCCCGGCAGAATATCGCCGAAGATGAGGCAGGGGACGGCGCAGTGAAAAAGGCTGAAGTGATCGAAGGTCACCACGGCAACGATCGGGGTGGTCATGGTGTTGGCTCCTCTCTACGCGCAGACCTCTCATCATAAGCGTTTGGCAGTGAAAGCCGAAGGGCCATGCGCGCTGTTCGGCATGGCCCAGTCAGTTACAGCGAGAGAGCCTCGCCATCCGCCGGTATCCACACCCGATCCATCATGCCTCGCTCGGTCAGATAGGTATGAAGTTCCTGACGTGACAGCACGGCGTGGTTGACCGCCTCCATATGGCTGGCGATCAGCGTGGCTTGCGGTGCGGCCTGATAAACGGCGGCGACATCCTCCTTGCCCATGATGATGGAACCGAGTCCGGGCACCTGTGCATCGCCACAGTTGAGGATGATGACCTCGGGTTGATGCTGTTGCAGGGCTTGTTTGACCGAGGGATGCAAGATGGTATCACCGGCCAGATAGAGGCTCTGTTCATCGGGGTGGGAGAAGACCACACCGCACACTTCTCCCATTCGCTCGCCCAGTACCGCCATCAACTGGTCGCTGCCGTGCTGGCCACCGGTCTGCTGCAGGCGAATGCCGGCAAACTCGGGCTGGTCGCTCAGCAGGCGCACATCCTCAAAGCCACTGGCACGAATGGCATCAGCATCTTTCTGATGTTGTACCAAGAGCGGCAGATGTTTGGGGATCAGGGCTCTGGCGGCATCATCCCAGTGGTCGGGATGGTCGTGGGTGACGATAACGGCGTCCACATCGACCAGCTCATTGATCGGCAGCGGCAGCTCGACCAGCGGATTGCGCAGCTGGCTGTTGGCGGTGCCCTCAAAGCCGGGGAAGGCCCCCTTGGCCGAGAGCATGGGGTCGATCAGAAAGCGGGTGCCGGCATAGTCGAGCAGCAAGGTGGCGTTGCGAACCTGAGTAATCTTCATGGGATGGCTCCATGTTGGCTGGTGGATATGCAACCAATTATGGGAGACGGAGCGAGTTGTCATCAGTGGCCCACGGGTCGATTATCATCACTATCGGGCCAACAGGTTGATGTTCTACAGGTCGGCGCGGCCATTTATAAATTTGAAAAAATCCCCTTGAAAGGAAAAAGTGAGCCCCTATATAGGTAACAAGGCCGGAACGCTCGACAGAGGTTTCGACCAGGCGCCCGTCCATAAGGAGGGCAAAACATCCGTTATCGCTCACAAGAGGGTAATACTATGCGTTCTATCGACTTTTCTCCGCTCTATCGTTCTGCCATCGGTTTCGATCGTCTGGCCAATCTCATCGAATCTGCGGCCAGCAATGGCAATGCCGGTTATCCCCCCTACAACATCGAGCAGCTGGGTGACAACGACTACCGCATCAGCATGGCGGTGGCGGGCTTTACCCAGGAAGAGCTGGAGCTGAGCTTCCAGGAAAATCTGCTGACGGTGAAGGGCAACAAGCAGGCCGACACCGGGCGCAACTATCTCTATCAGGGGATCGCCGAACGTGGTTTCGAGCGCCGCTTCCAGCTGGCCGACTATGTGCGGGTGAAAGGGGCCGACCTGAAAAACGGCTTGCTGCACATCGAACTGGTGCGTGAAGTGCCCGAGGCGATGAAGCCGCGCAAGATCGAGATCAACGGCTGATAGCCTGAATTCACTGAAATTTTAAAATTTCCCGGGTGCCGATGACGGGCCTGTGGAGAGTTGAACCTGTTGCTTATTAGAAGGATAGGATTATGCGTAACCTCGATTTTTCTCATCTCTATTCCAACGCTGTCGGCTTCGAGCGGATGGCCCGTGAGCTGGAAGGTCTGTTTGATCAGAAGACCGCAGCTTACCCCCCGTACAACATTGAAAAGCGTGATCAGGATGGCTATCGCATCACGGTCGCCGTGGCTGGCTTCGAGCGCGAAGAGCTGGAGCTGGAGACCGAAAACGGCACCCTCAAGGTGAAGGGGCGCAAAGGGGCTGCGGCCGGTGAGCGTCAGTTCCTCCATCAGGGGATTGCCGAGCGCGACTTCGAGCTCGCCTTCAAGCTGAGCCAACACGTGGAAGTGCAGGGTGCCAAGCTGGAGCATGGTCTGCTAACCATCGATCTGGCTCGCGAGCTGCCGGAGGCGCTCAAGCCTCGGGCCATCCCCATCGGCAAACCCGAGCAGCTGGCGTTGCCCGGTTAAGCAAACCGGATCGCGATAAACAACAAAGGCCTGCATCTGCAGGCCTTTGTTGTTTTTGTATCGCTGGGTTGGATTAACCAGCGTAGAGGGTGTTGATCTCGTCCGCCAGAATGGCGATGCCGCGGCGAACCAGCTCCTCGCTTTGGGAGTAGTTGAGGCGGATGCACTCCTGGCTGTGGCGCCACTCTGGGTCGTCGATGCCGGGGAAGAAGTAGTGACCCGGCACGATCAGCAGGTTTTTCGCCTTCAGTCGCTCATAGAGCTCCTGACAGTGGATCGGCAAGCCTTCAAACCAGAGCCAGAGGAAGAGGGCCCCTTCCGGTTTATGAATGTGGAAGCGCGGGTCGGGGATCGCTTCGCGCAGCAGCTGCACCGCCAGCTCCGCCTTTTGCTGATAGAAGGGCTTCACCACCTGTTCGCTGAGGGCGATGATATCGCCGCTCTCGATCATCGGGATGGTGATGGCGGGCCCCAGACTGCCCGGCGCCAGATTGATGATGCCGCTCAGGTTGGTGATGGCCTGGATGATCTTCTCGTCGGCGATGACGATGCCGCAGCGGGTGCCTGGCAGGCCGAGCTTGGAGAGGCTCATGCAGAGGATGGTGTTGGCGTTCCAGAATGGCTTGGCTTCGCTGAAGATGATGCCCGGGAAGGGGACGCCGTAGGCGTTGTCGATCAGCAGCGGAATCCCCTTGTCGCGGGCAATCTGATCGAGGTGTTCGATCTCTTCGTCGGTCAGCACATTGCCGGTGGGGTTGGTTGGGCGGGAGACGCAGATCACCCCGATGTCGTCACCTACCTGCAGGCTCTCGAAATCCACGTGGTATTTGAACTGGCCATCGGGCAGCTTCTCGATGGTGGGCTTGTAGGCCACGAAGTAGTCGTCGGCCAGCGCCGAGTCGGCATAGCCGATGTATTCGGGGGCAAGCGGGAACAGCACCTTCTTCTTGCGGCCATCGGCAAATTCGCCGGCCAGCAGGTTAAACAGGTAGAAGAAGGCATTCTGGCTGCCGTTGGTCAGGGCGATATTGCGGGCCGAGATATCCCATCCCAGCTCCTTGCTGAGCAGGGCGGCCAGCGCTTTGGTGAACCTGTCTTTGCCTTGCGGGCCGTCGTAGTTGGCCATCGCTTTGACCAGCTCGCCGTTGTCGAGCAGGCTCTTGGCCTCGGCCTGAAAGCGCTCCAGCATGGCGGGGATCGGGGCTGGATTGCCGCCACCCAGCATGATTGCGTCCGGATTGGTCAGCCCCTGATTGAGGTCATCCATGAGTTGGGTAATACCGGCGTGGCGAGTGAACTTCTCGCCGAACAAGGAAAATTCCATTCAGTGACAGATCCAGATTTGAGTTACGGGGATGTAGCACCATAGCTCAGTTTAAAAGCGGGTGTCGATCAAAAAGATGGGACGTTCCACGTGGAACATGGTGCAAAAATCAAGCGTGGTTAAAAGCACCAACTGTTGGTTTAAAAATGACCGAGCGGGATGCATTTTGCGACTCAATTTGGTATCGATATATAGTTAATTTAAACAAAATCATCATGTTATGAATTGCGTGAGGATTGGCACAACTATTGGAATAGCTATCTGGTCATCTCAACCATACCGGAGCAAACCAGATGAAAAGCCTGATCGCTACCCTGATTGTGAGTGCCCTGAGCCTGAACGTGATGGCCAACGAAAACCCGCGGCCCGAGCTGGAGAGTGCCCAGCTGGAGCAGGATGTGCAGAGCGAGTTGCAACAGGCATCCCATGCCGTGGTGCAGGATGCGCTGCACAATCTCAAGCCGCTGGCGCTGGATACCCTGGTGGTGGAGGCGAGCCAGGCTGTGGCGACTCACCCCGAGAGCTGAGGTAGCGCAGGGGGGTCTGTCCCGTATGTTGTTTGAAGAAGCTGATAAAGGCGCTGTCGCTGGAGAACTCCAGCGTAGCGGCAATCCGGCTGATGGACTCGCTTTCTGCCAGCAGCTCCATGGCGCGCAACAGCCGCCACTGCTGGCGCCACGCCTGATAGCTCATGCCGGTCTCCCGCATGAAGATGCGGCCAATGGTCTTGTCACTGGCACCCACCCGTTCGGCCAGCCGGTTGAGCCGATCGGGCAGGGCATCTCCCCGTTTCAACTGCTGTAGCCAGCCGCCCAGTCTGGGATCCGTCGGCAGCGGCAACTGCCACGACTCCCGCGGCGCCTGCCCCAACTCCTCCATAAACAGTGCCACCGTCCGTTGTTGCTGCTCTTGCGGTTTGTCCCACGGCCAGAGCGCCATCCGTTCGATCAGTTCGTGCAGCAGCGGATTGACCGCCAGCACTTCGACCGTGCCGGGCAACTCGGGGTGCGGCTGGAAGTAGAGAGAGCGGTAGGCCACCACACCGCGCATCAAGATCCGGTGTTCGGTGCCAGCAGGCAGCCAGGCGGCGCGGGTGGGCGGCAGCAGGCAGACCCGACCTTCCAGTTCCATAGTCATGCAGCCGGATTGGGCGAACAGCAGCTGATGACGCTGATGTTGATGCAGGCCCGAGTCGTGCCAGCCAAGGGCGGAGGCAATGCCGATCACGCAGCCGGTCAGCTGGTCGGGGTCAAAAGGGTGATCGGGAAGAATAAAGGCCATATGTCCGATTTTTGATGTTTATAGTCCTTCTTATTGTAATCAGACAGTCGGCGTCTCTCTAGAATGGCGACCTCTTGTGAAGGAGGTTTGTCATGAACAACAAGTTGCCACCGCTCTGGCTGGTGGTGGGATTGATGATGTTTCCCCAGATTGTGGAGACCATCTACAGCCCGGTCCTGACCCACATCGCTACCCAGTTTCAGGTGAGCGAAGGGCTGGCATCCCAGACCCTGTCGGTCTATTTTCTGGCGTTTGCGGTGGGCGTGGTCTGCTGGGGGCGGCTTTGCGATCTGATCGGGCGGCGTCCCGCCATGCTGGCGGGTCTGCTCACCTATGGCGTCGGCACCCTGCTGGCGCTGCTGGCCAACCAGTTTGAAACCCTGCTGCTGGCCCGGATCATTTCGGCCTTTGGCGCTGCGGTGGGATCTGTGGTGACCCAGACCATGCTGCGCGATAGCTATCAGGGTAGCGATCTGGCGCGGGTCTTCTCGGTGATGGGCATAGCGCTCTCACTCAGCCCGGTGCTGGGGCTGCTCAGTGGCGGGCAGCTGGCGAGCGGGTTCGGCTATCTCGGAGTGTTCAGCGGTCTGCTGGTACTGGCGGTAGGTTTGCTGCTGGTGACCTGCTGGCAGTTGCCGGAAACCCGTCCGGCCACCACCCGGCAAGTCGAACTCTGGCTGCTGGCGTGCCGGATGATGAAGGATGGCGGACTCTGGCGCAGTGCCATGCTGGTCGCCCTGTTCAACACCATGCTGTTTGGTTACTACAGTCTGGCCCCGTTCCTGTTTGCTGGGTTGGGGTTGAGCACCGGCGAGTTTGGCTATTCGGGGATCTTGCTGGCGCTGGCGACTCTGCTCGGCAGCTTGCTCAACAAGCATCTGCTGGGGAGGGGGTGGCTGCCGTCATCTCTGGTCAGGTTGGCTTGCGCTCTGGCGCTGGTTACCGGGCTGCTGGTATGGGCGACTCAGGCCAGCCTCTGGTTCCTGTTGCCCATGATGGGTGTCGTCGTCGCTTTCGGGCTGGCTATTCCCAATGTGCTGAGTCAGGCGCTGCTGGCCTATTGCGAGGTGGCGGGTAGTGCAGGCGCCCTGTTCGGGCTTGGTTACTACCTGCTGCTCAGTCTGGGATTGGCGGTGGCGGCCGGATTGCAGGATCTCGGCCTGTTGCTGAGTGGCTGTGGCTTGCTGGCACTGCTTTGCTGCGGGCGTCGTTCCACGTGAAACGTCAGTTGCCGATAAAACGGTAGCCGATACCGGATTCGGTCTCGATAAGCGTCGGTTGCTGGGGGTTATCCCCCAGCTTTTTGCGCAGACTGGCGATGACGATGCGCAGGTAGTGGGTATCCTCCTTGTGGCTCGGCCCCCAGATGTCGTTGAGCAGCTGGGTCTGCATCACCAGCTTGCCGGGGTGGCACACCAGCGCCTGCAATAGGGCGAACTCCTTACGGGAGAGAGGGATCTCCTCCTCCTTCATGGTCACCTTGTGGCTGCTGACATCAAGCGTCAGGCCGCATTGGGGGAAGTGGCGCCGCTCGCCGCTGCTGACGCCAGCCCGCTGGCGCAACAGCACGCGAATGCGAGCCATCATCTCGCCGATGCCGAACGGCTTGCTCATGTAGTCGTTGGCACCGGCATCCAGCAAGCGCACCTTCTCCTGCTCCGAATCGCGGGCCGACAACACCAGCACCGGATTGGGGTGGTGCTCGCGAATGGCCTGCAACACCTGAATGCCATCGCCATCCGGCAGACCGAGATCGAGGATCACCAGATCGGGGTTGAGGTGGCGATACTGCTCCAGCCCTTCATTGACCCCCACCGCTTCGCTCACCTGATGCCCCTCGGCAATCAGGCTGATCCGCAGAAAGCGACGGATCGCCGCTTCATCATCTATGACCAGAATGTGCGCCATCAAACCTCCGGTGAATTGAGTGCGAGCGGCAGGGAGATGCGCATGCAGGTGCCGTTGCCATTGGGGCCGGAGAAGGCCCAAATCTTGCCGCCGTGGGCCTCTATCATAGCGCGGGAAATGGCGAGGCCAAGCCCGGTGCCGCGGCTGCCGCAATCGCCAACCGGCTGGGTGTAGAAGAGGTTGAAGATCTTCTCCCGATCCGATTCGGCGATACCGACCCCGATATCGATGATGTCGATGATGAGGTCGGGTTCGGCCACCATCACCTTGAACTCGATGGGGGTGCCAGCCGGCGAGTAGCGAGAGGCGTTGTCGAGAATGTTGACCAGCACCTGCTCGATCAGGGCGCCGTGCACATAAAGCTGGGGCACATGCTGATCGAAATGGACCAGCAGCTTGTGCTGGCGCCAGGAGGAGTCGAGCCGCTTGCGGGCGCTCTCCACCAGATCCGCCAGATCGACCCAGTCCCGTTTCAGCTGGAAGTCGGGGGAGCCGATGCGGGTCATATCCAGCAGATTCTGCACATAGCTGTGGAGGCGGCGCGCCTCCTCCTGCACCGAGTGGAGCAGTTCGTCGCGGTCTTCGGCGGGGATCCGGTCACCATATTCCAGCAGGGTGCTGCCGGCACCCATGATGGTGGCCAGCGGCGTCTTCAAGTCGTGGGAGACCGAGGAGAGCAGGGCGGCCCGCATCCGGTCTGTTTCCGCCTGCAGCTGGCTGTCGGCCAGCCGCTCGTTGAGGTCGATCCGCGCCAGCGCGGCGCGAATGTCGGTGAGCAGCGCCTGCAGCTGATGTTCGGCAGAGGAGGAGAGCGGATTGGCCAGCGTTATACCGATCACCAGGTCATCGCTGAGGTGGTGATACTGCGCCTCGGCGGCATTGAGGGTGGCGGTGTGGGCACCGGCGCTCTGCTTCTGGGCCAGACACCAGTCGATGGCCGCCTTGTCGGTCTGCCCGGGCCTGTGCTTCTCGTTGCCGAGCCGATCGTTGAACTCCTTGTCGATCACCACGGTCGGCTGGCCGAGCGCCAGCGAAATGGCCTGGGCACCTTGTCTCAAAACCTCCTCCGGGCTGCTGGCAGTGGCCAGCCCCTGACTGAGGGAGAGCAGGGCATTGCCCAGCTGCTGGGTCTCTCGCAGACCGATCAACTGCTGGCGCTGACGGGAGGCGAGCCGCCCCGCCGTCATGCCGACGATAAGCAGCACAAACAGGGTGAGCAGATCGCTGTGGTTGGCGACGCTCAGGGAGAAGTAGGGGGCGGTGAAGAGCAGATTGTGGGCGATAAAGCCCAGCACCGCCGCCAGCGTGGCGGGTACCAGGCTGGTGGTGAGGGCCGTCGCCAGCACCCCCAGCACGAAGATGAGCGGCAACGCTGCGGGTGGTAGCCAGTAGGAGAGCCCCCAGGCGGCAGCCGAGGTGATCCCCATGATGGTCACCGCCAGCAGGCTGTGGTGAATATCCTTCGGGGTCGGGACGCGCATCCCCACTTCGGGCTTCTGCTTCTCGGTATCGACCAGCGTGATTTCGAGCCCCTGCGCCTGCTTGAGCAGGTGCTGCACCAGCGAGCGGCGCCATGGCGCCTTGTGAGGTTTGCCGAGCAGCAGCTGGGAGACCTGTTGCTGTTCGGCGGTCTCCAGCAGGGTGTTGGCGACCGCCGGACTGGAGAGCGTCAGCACCTTGGCTCCGAGGTGAGAGGCGAGCGCCAGCGCCTGCTCCACATCGGCAGAGCGGCGGCCATTGCTGTCGACATGCACCACCAGCCACGGGAGCTGGCGGCGCTGGGCAAAGCGGTGGCCGTAGCGCACCAGCGCCGAGCCGTGCAGGTCGCCGAGGCAAACCATCAGCTTGCCCCGCAGCGGCAAGGTGCTCTTGCCTGCTGCCTGCCACTGTAGTTGCAGATCGCCCTCCACATGGCTGGCGGCGGTCTGCATCGCCAGCTCCCGCAATGCGGTGAGGTTGTTGAGGGAGAAGAAGGATTGCAGCGCCGCCTTGGCCTGATGGGGCACATAGACCTTGCCCTCCTTGAGGCGGCCGAGCAGCTCCTTGGGGGGGAGGTCGATCAGCACCAGACTGTCGGCCTCCAGCAGCACCTGATCGGGCAGGGTCTCTTTCACCCTGACCCCGGTGAGCTGCCACACCAGATCGTTGAGGCTCTCCAGATGCTGCACGTTGAGGGTGGTGTAGACGTCGATCCCGGCGTTGAGCAGCTCCTCCACATCCTGCCAGCGCTTCTCGTGGCGGCTGCCGGGGGCGTTGCTGTGGGCCAGCTCGTCCACCACGGCGATGGCCGGTTTGCGGGCGAGCAGGCCGTCGAGATCCATCTCCTCCAGTCGCTGCTGGCGGTGCATGTGGATCTTGCGCGGCATGATGGCGAGCTTGTCGAGCAGAGCCAGGGTCTCCTGCCGGCCGTGGGTCTCCACCACGCCGATCAGGATGTCGACCCCCTCCTTGGCCTGTTCCCGCACCGCCTGCAGCATGGCGTAGGTCTTGCCCACGCCGGGAGCGGCCCCGAGAAACACCTTCAGCTTGCCCTTGTGCTCCTGTTCCAGGCTCGCCAGCAGGGCGTCGGCCCTTACCTCATCACGCATCCCCATGCTCCTGCATCAGACTCGTCAGCAGGGCATCAGCGCTTGCTACATCAGCCATTGTTATCCCTATCGAGCCAACCGCCCGTTGCGAAAATCGAGGTCATCACCAAACCAGAATGGGCGCCATCAGGCGCCCTTTTTATGATCCAGTTGCAGATTCAGCTGGAGAATGTTGACCACCTGCGGGCCAAGGATACCAGCTTGTGTGGCCGACTTGATCTGCTCCGTCAGTTGGGCGGGATCCAGTCCACGTTCTTTGGCGACGCGGTTGACCTGAGCCAGCACCGCATCCAGCGGCAGGTGGGGATCGAGGCCGGAGGCGGAGCGGGTCAGCATGGCGGGGGAGCTGGTTCCCGGCTGTGCCTTGGCTGCCTGTTCGGCAAACTCTGCCCGCAGTGGCGAGCTCATCCCCAGATTGCTGGCGCTGCCGCCAATGGTGTTGAAATCGCTGGCGGAGGGACGGGGATGGAAGTAGTCAGCTCGCTCGAATTTCTGCCCCAGCAGGGCGCTACCGATGAGTTGCTGTTTACTGTCGGTCAGCTGGCTGCCGTTGGCCTGCCAGGGGAACAGCAGTTGGGCCAGCCCGGTCACCGCCAGCGGATAACCCACGCCCAGCAGCAGGGTCAGGGTCAACAGGGTTCTGATTGCTATCATGATTCTCTTGCTCCAAAAGGATGGTTGGGGATGCGGGTCTGACCCGCATCCCGGTTATGTCGTTACACCAGACCCAGGCCGGTAATGACCAGATCGATCAGCTTGATGCCGATAAACGGCACCAGCAGGCCGCCGACACCGTAGATCAGCAGGTTGCGGCGCAGCAGGCTGGCGGCCGAGCCTTTCAGGTCGACACCACGCAGTGCCAGCGGCACCAGCGCCACAATGATCAGGGCGTTGAAGATGATGGCCGACAGGATGGCGCTCTGCGGGCTGCCCAGCTGCATCAGGTTCAGTGCCCCCAGTTGCGGGTAGGCGGCGATGAACAGGGCTGGCAGGATGGCAAAGTACTTGGCCACGTCGTTGGCGATGGAGAAGGTGGTCAGGGCGCCACGGGTCACCAGCAGCTGTTTGCCGACCAGCACCACATCCAGCAGCTTGGTGGGGTTGGAGTCGAGATCCACCAGATTGCCCGCCTCCTTGGCGGCCTGGGTACCCTCGTTCATGGCCAGACCCACATCAGCCTGTGCCAGTGCCGGTGCATCGTTGGCACCGTCGCCGCACATGGCGACCAGACGACCATCGGCCTGCTCCTGCCGGATATAGGCGAGCTTCTTCTCCGGCGTCGCTTCGGCGATGAAGTCATCCACCCCGGCTTCGGCGGCGATGGCTGCGGCGGTTTTCGGGTTGTCGCCGGTGATCATCACGGTACGGATCCCCATATGGCGCAGGATCTGGAAGCGAGCCTTGATACCGGGCTTGATGATGTCCTTGAGGTAGACCACCCCCAGCAGTTTCTCCTGAGTACAGACCAGCAGCGGAGTCCCACCCTGACGGGCGATGCTGTCGACTGACTTGAGCACCAGCTCAGGTACCGCCTTGCGGTCGAGGCTGAGGTAGTTCAGCACGGCATCTACCGCACCCTTGCGATATTGATGACCGTTGCGATCCAGTCCGCTCAGCCGGGTTTCGGCGCTGAAGGGGATCACCTTGTCGCTCTCCAGCTGACTCGGCTTGGCCATGCTCTTGCTGGCCAGAGTCAGGATGGATTTGCCCTCCGGGGTGTTGTCACCCAGCGAGGCCAGCATGGCCGCTTGTGCCAGCAGGGCGGGGTCGACGCCGGGGGCCGGGATCAACTCGTCGGCCATCCGGTTGCCGAAGGTGATGGTGCCGGTCTTGTCCAACAGCAGGGTGCGCACGTCACCGGCCGCTTCCACGGCACGGCCAGACTTGGCGATGACGTTCAGCTTCACCAGTCGATCCATACCGGCAATGCCGATGGCGGAGAGCAGGCCGCCGATGGTGGTCGGGATCAGGGTGATGAAGAGAGCGATCAGGTAGAGACGCGGTACCTGGGTGCCGTTGTAGTCGAGGAACCAGGGCAGGGTGGCGACCACCAGCAGGAAGATCAGGGTCAGACCCACCAACAGGGCATCGAGTGCCATCTCGTTGGGGGTCTTCTGGCGCTTGGCCCCTTCCACCAGTGCGATCATCCGATCCAGCGTGCTCTCGCCCGGATTGTTGCTGACGCGCACCCAGATCTCGTCGGAAACCACAGTTGTGTTGCCGGTCACGCCGCTGCGGTCGGTACCCGACTCGCGGATGACGGGGGCGGATTCACCGGTGATGGCCGCCTCGTTGACCGAGGCGATGCCGGCGATCACTTCGCCGTCGGCCGGGATCATCTCGCCGCTGCGTACCAGCACCAGGTCCCCCTTCATCAGGCTGGTGGCGGGTACCCACTTGCCCTGACCATCTTTGGCATTCGCCACACGACGGGCCTTGAGCTGGCTCATGCCCGCCTTCAGGCTGTCGGCTCGCGCCTTGCCGCGCCCCTCGGCCAGGGTTTCCGCGAAGTTGGCAAACCAGAGGGTGAGCCAGAGCCAGGCGGTCAGCTGCCAGGCCAGCGAGGGGGCGACGCCGGAGAAAGGTTGCCCCAGCAGGGACTCCACGGTCGCCATGACTGCGGCCAGCCAGAGGGTGAACAGGATGGGGCTGCCAAACAGCGCCTTGGGATTGAAGCGATAGAGGGCCTCAACCATTGCCTGGATGATCTGTGATTTCTGTTTTTTGCCCTTCACCAACATGGTGTCGGTGCTCATTGCAGTGGACTTGCTCATTGGAAAGCTCCCAGCATCAGATAGTTGGCCATTGGCATCCGGATGGTGATCGACAGGGTCAGGTTCATCAGAGTGCCCCTCCGATCAGGCTCAGATGTTCGGCCACCGGGCCCAGTGCCAGCACCGGCAGGAAGGAGAGACCACCTATCAGCAGGACGGTGATGATCAGCAGGGTAACGAACAGCGGACCGCTGATGGGGAAGTCCCCTTCGCTCGTCTCCTGACGGGGCGCGCGGGCCAGCTGACCGGCTATGGCCAGTACCGGAATGATGTAGCCGAAGCGACCGAGCAGCATGGCCAGACCGATGGCGATGCACTGCCAGTTGTCACCGGCGGCAAAACCGGCGAAGGCGGAGCCGTTGTTGCCGGCAGCTGAGGCGTAGGCATAGATGAGGCGTGACAGACCGTGCGGGCCATCATGGCCGATGATGGTGCTGGCATCTGGCATCAACAGGGTGACACCACCGATCACCAAAACCCCCACCGGCATCACCAGCATGCTGGCGACCACCCACTTCATCTCGGTGATGCCGAGCCGTTTGCCCAGATAGGTCGGGGTGCGTCCCACCATCAGGCCGCACAGGAATACGGTCAGCAGCACGAACAGCATCATGCCGTAGATACCGGAGCCGACCCCGCCGAAGATGACCTCACCCAGCAGCATGTTGATCATGCCCACCATGCCGCCGAGCGGAGTAAAGCTGTCGTGCATGGCGTTGACGGCACCGTTGGAGGCGGCAGTGGTCGCCACTTCCCAGATGCTGGAGAGCACAGGGCCGAAGCGGCTCTCCTTGCCTTCCCAGTTGCCAGTCATGTTGCTGGCGTCAGTGGTGAGTTGGGCGAGGGCGGGATCCGGTTTCAGCTCCTGGGAGAGGGAGACGAAGAGCCCCAGCACCAGCATGAGGGTCATGGCACCGAGAATGGCGCGGCTGTGGGCCATGTCCTTCACATAGCGGCCCAGAGTAAAGACCATGGCGGCAGCGATGGTGAGCAGGGCGACCATCTCCAGCCAGTTGGAGAGGGCTGTCGGGTTCTCGAACGGATGTGCCGAGTTGATGCCGAAGAAGCCACCGCCGTTGGAGCCCAGCTGCTTGATGGCAATTTGCGAAGCTGCCGGGCCGAGCGGCAGCAGCTGCTCCTGACCCTCCACACCGTGGAACGGCAGATAGGCGGAGAGGCTTTGCGGCACCCCTTGCCACACCAGCACCAGCGCCATGATCAGCGCGATGGGCAGCAGCACATAGAGGCAGAAACGCACCAGGTCCTGCCAGAAGTTGCCAAGGTTGATGGTCTGCTGACGGGCGATACCGCGGAACAGGGCAATGGCGACGGCAGCGCCCGTCCCTGCGGAGACGAAGTTCTGGGTGGTCAGGCCTACCATCTGGCTGAAGTAGGAGAGGCTGGCCTCACCGGAATAGGCTTGCCAGTTGGTGTTGGTCATAAAGCTGACCGCGGTGTTGAATGCCAGTTGCCAGCTCAGACCCGGCAGCTGTTGCGGGTTGAGGGGCAGCAACCCCTGCGCCATCAGGATCAGGAACAGCAGACCGAAACCGGCGCCGTTGAAGGCCAGCAGGCTGAGGGCGTAGGACTTCCAGTCCTGCTCTCGTCCATCGGTGCCACAGCAAGCCAGCGTGGCGCGCTCGACCGGTGCCAGCCAGCGGATTTTGCCTTCAAATACCCGGTAGATGTAGTTACCCAGCAGCGGTGCCGGCAGCAGAACCAGCAGCACGAAGGCCACCGGATAGATTATTTCTTGCCACATGTTCTAGTTCCTCACTCGTGGTCACGGTGCGTCAGGGCACGCATTGGATTGCTCACGAGGCTCGGCAGTTTGCTGGCCACCGGGTAGATAATTTCTTGCTGCATATAGGTAGTCCCTCACTCGTGACTGCGCGTGAGTGCGCGCATCAGATAGGCCATCAAGGCGAGGACGAGCAGCAGATATAGCCAATTCATATCGACTCCATTGAGATAATTAGCTGCGAGAGCCGATGTAAGACCATATCGACTCTGTTGGTGTCATTGACGCTGAAAAGGGTATGTAAAACAGGCGTAAAGGCGCCATAAAGCGCCATGTGGCAGGCGTAAAATCGGCGTAAAGAACGGCGGATTTGCGAGAGAAATAGCGAGGAGGGATCAAAAAACCCGGCCTGAGCCGGGTTTGGGAGAAGGGGTTAGATGGTTGTCGAAGCTGGCTCCTCGTGAAAGGTCAACTTCATCTGCCCTTAGCGCATAGTGACGAACTCTTCTGCACTGGTCGGATGGATCGCCACGCAGTTGTCGAAATCAGCCTTGGTGGCGCCCATCTTCATGGCGACGCCGAAGCCTTGCAGGATCTCGTCCATCGCAAAGCCGATACCATGCAGACCGACCACCTTCTCTTCCGGGCCGACACAGACCAGCTTCATCCGGGTGGGCTGGCGATGCTGGGTTAGTGCCGAGTACATGGCGGTGAACTGGCTGCGGTAGACCTTCACCTGGTCCTCGCCGTATTCGGCGATGGCTTCCGGTTCGGTCAGGCCTATGGTGCCGATGGGCGGGTGGCTGAACACCACGGTCGGCACCAGATCGTAGTTGAGGTGCTCGTTCGGCTTGTTGTTGAACAGCCGTTCGGAGAGGCGACGGCCCGCGGCGACAGCCACCGGGGTGAGTTGGATGCGCCCCGTGTTGTCACCCACTGCATAGATGTTGGCGACGGAGGTGTTCTGGAACTTGTCGGTCGGGATAAAGCCCTTCTCGTCCAGCGTGATGCCAGCGGCAGCCAGGTTGAGGTTGTCGGTAGCCGGTACCCGGCCGATGGCCCAGATCAGGCAGTCAACGGTGAGGTGGCGACCATCTTCCAGTTGCAGGGTAAGGCTGTTGTCAGCGTTCTTGAGCACGGCTTTGGGAATGGCGTGGGTGTGCAGCTTGGGCCCTTCCTGCGCCATGATTTCGACCAGAGTCTCGTGGATCATGGGGTCGAAGTTGCGCAGCGGCGCGTGCTTGCGCACCACCAGATGGGTCTCTGAGCCGAGTGCCTGCATCACGCCAGCGATCTCGACTGCGATGTAGCCAGCACCCACCACGGCAACCCGCTTGGGCTGGCTTTGCAGGTCAAAGAAACCGTCGGAGTCGATACCCAGCTCGGCACCCGGGATGGCCGGAATTTCCGGGCGGCCACCGGTGGCGATCAGGATGTGATCGGCCGTGTAGTGCTCGCCATTGACCTCGATGGTGTTGCTGCTGACGAAGCGGGCGAAGCCCTTGATGACGGTGATCTGGTTCTTGCCCAGCACGTTTTGATAGGACTGGTGAATGCGGCCGATGTAGGCCTGGCGGGACTCGACCAGCTTGGCCCAGTTGAAGTGGTTGAGGGTGGTGTCAAAGCCGTAGTCGGCGCCATATTTCAGGGCATCGGCGATCTGGCCGGCATACCACATGGCCTTCTTCGGTACGCAGCCTACGTTGACGCAGGTTCCACCCAACTCTTTGGCTTCAATCAGGGCAACTTTCTTACCGTACATGGCAGCCCGGTTGGCAGACGCAATACCGCCGCTGCCGCCGCCGATGGCGATATAGTCAAAATGCTGTGCCATTGCGAGGTTCTCCGCTCATTAAGAATGCAATCACAGCATGATGGGGATAAAGCGGCTGGCTCACAAGAGCCAGCGCTCAGTTATGTTGGATCGGCAGGCGAATATGGAACTGGGCGCCCTGGCCCGGTTCGCTGGCACAGCTGATACGGCCTTTCAGCAGTTGCACCACCAGGTTGTAGATAATGTGGGTGCCCAGACCGCTGCCACCCTGACCCCGCTTGGAGGTGACGAAGGGATCGAAGATGCGCGGCAAGATTTCGGGCGGGATGCCGCGGCCGTTGTCCGAATAGTCGATAAACAGCTCCTCTCCCTGCTGTTCCACCTTGATGGTGATCTTCTTCGGTTTGTCCCAGCTGTCGAACCCGTGGTTGATGGAGTTGAGGATCAGGTTCGAGTAGATCTGGGTAAAGCTGCCCGGGAAGGAGAAGATTGACAGCTTGGGATCGCACTGGATATCCACTTCGCACTGGCTCTTCTTCAGTTTGTGGCCAAGCGAGACCACCACCTGATGGAGGTTGTCGGCGAGGCTGAAGTTGTAGCGTGCTTCCGATGACTGGTCGACAGCTACCTGCTTGAAGCTGGCAATCAGCTCAGAGGCGCGGCGCAGGTTGCTCTGCAGCAGCTGCATCGACTCGTCGAGGTTGACGGTGAACTCGTTGAGATAGGAACGCGACAGCTGTTTTGACTCTATATGAGATTTGAAATCGGCAACCCGTTCCTGCAGGTAGGAGGAGGCGGTCACACTGATGCCGATTGGGGTATTGATCTCATGTGCCACCCCGGCCACCAGCGAGCCGAGGGAGGCCATCTTCTCCGACTCCACCAGGGTTTGCTGGGCCTGTTTCAGGTCGTCGTACGCCTTGCCCAGCTGGTTGTTGGCTTCACTCAGGCTGCGGGTACGTTCCACCACTTTTCCTTCCAGCTGCTCATTGAGTTGGATAATCTCCCGCTCGACCTTTTTCAGTTGGGTGATGTCGTAGCCGAACCCGATCTGGTACTTGAGGTTCGGCCCTTCATAGAAGGGTACGAAGGTCCACTGCAGCACCAGCTCGTGGGCCTGCTGGTCATGCATGATGACCTCTTTGTCTGCCAGTGACCCCTCTTCGTTCAGGATATTGTTCAGCTCTTCCCGCTGGGTCGGGCTGACGAAGAGATCCAGCCAGTTGTGCTGGAGCAGCTCCTGTTGGTGATAACCGGTCAGCAGGATGGCTGCCGGATTGATGCTGGCGATGGTGAGATCCGGCTCCATACAGCAGATGACCATGTTGGCCGAGTTGATCAGGGTGGCGGAGAAATCCCGCTCCTGTTGCAGTTGTTCCACCGCCTGATGACGAGCGACCAGCTCGTCACGCAGTCGGGTGCGCATCTGGTTGAGGGTGGAGACCAGGGTATCCAGTTCGTCGGGTTTCTTGCGTGGTTGCGGACGCCCCTCCAGCACCAGCTCCATGTCGAGCCGATCGAGGTTGAACTTCTGGGCGTAGTTGGCGATGCGGTTGATGTGTCTGACCACCAGATAGTAAATGATGATCAGGATACAAAATGAGACCACCAGGGTCTTGATGGTCTGGCTGACCATGATCAGCACTGACTTCTCAATCAGACGCTGGTAAATCTGCTCCAGCGACGCGGCGACAAACAGCTTGCCGACAATTTCCCCCTGATAGGTGAGATTGAACTCCTGGGAGATGTCATAGCTTTCCCGTTCCACTCCCTGGGTCAACAGTGGCACTTCGGAGTTGCCGAGCATCTCCTTGACCATCACAAACTGCATGTTGGGCAGGTTCATGATCCCTTCGATCTGCACCTTGACCTGCTCCTCATCGAGGTTCCACAAGCTGGCGGCAATAGGTTGCAAAAAGGAGGCTTCGATCTGGCCGATGCTGTCTTCGATGACGGCGACATCCTTGCGGTAATCCCAGGCGAGTTGCAGCACCGTAATGATCATCGCCAATACGGTACTACACACCAGAATATAGGAGAGCAGGCGGTATGAGAGTCCGTTGCGGCCTACGGCCTCGGCGGTCTTGGAGATGAGTCCTGACATGGCGTCCTTGCGGTCTGGATGTGGTGTTTTTTAGTTTAACTGCTTCATGGACTTATGTCGTCTTTCCTGCGAACCATAAAAAAGGCCCCGTATCGGGGCCTTGGTAAGTGATTGATGATCAGTGTCCGCCGTTTGCCTTGGGCGGAATGGTTTCATCGAATACCGGCAAGGGTTTGTGCTCGGAAGCCAAATAGGTGTAGATCACCGGCAGTACGAACAGGGTGAACAGGGTACCGATGGCAAGGCCTGCCACGATGACGATACCGATGCTGAACCGTTGTGCTGCACCGGCGCCTGCGGCGTAGAGCAGCGGGATCAGACCGGCAATCATGGCGGCGGTGGTCATCAGGATCGGACGCAGACGCACCTTGGCGGCTTGCATCACGGCTTCCATCCGGTTCATGCCGCGCAGCAGCTGCTCTTCCTTCGCTACTTCACAGATCAGGATGCCGTGCTTGGTAATCAGACCCACCAGGGTGATGAGGCCCACCTGGGAGTAGATGTTCATGGTCGCCAGTCCCCAAGCCAAGGCAATCAAGGCCCCGCTGATGGCGAGCGGTACAGAGACCATGATGACCAGCGGGTCACGCACCGACTCGAACTGGATTGCCAGCACCAGGAAGATGATGGCCAGTGCCAGCGCGAAGGTGGCATAGAGCGCATTGCCTTCGGTGACGAACTGACGGGCTTCACCCATGAAGTCGTAACGATAGCCTTGCGGCAGCTTCTCGTCAGCGGTGGTCTGGAACCAGTTGATCGCATCACCCATGGCCACGCCCGGAGCCGGAACAGCGCCTATGGTGGCGGAGTTCAGCTGGTTGAAGTGGGGCAGGGCACGGGGCTCGCCAACCACTTCAATGCTGATCAGACTGCCGAGCGGGATCGACTTGCCATCTGCGGCCCGCACGTAGTAGCCCTTGATGGACTCCGGATTGAGACGGTATTTGCGCTCGACCTGCGGGATCACCTCGTAGGAGCGGCCATCCAGGTCGATACGGTTGACGTAACCGTCCGCCATCATGGTGCCCATGGTGATACCGATATCCTGCATGGTGATGCCGTAGGCACCCGCCTTGTCCTTGTCGATGCGGATCTTCATGGTGGCGGAGTCGTAGTTCAGATCGAGATCCGAATAGACGAACTGACCGTTACTCTGCGCCGCGGCCAGAATTTCACCGGCCACCAGGAACAGGCTTTCGAAGCTGTTCGGGGTGGTGATGACGAACTGGATCGGCAGACCACTCGATGCTCCCGGCAGTTCCGGGAACTGGAAGGTAGTGATGGCCATACCCGGGATGTCTTTCACCAGATTGGCGACCCGATCCAGCACCTCTTTCTGGCTCGCTTCACGTTGGCTCCAGGGCACCATGGAGGCGATACCGAACGCCTGGTTGGCGTTGAACACCCCTGAGAAGACCTGGGAGAAGGCGATCTCGGGCTGCTCGTCCAGGATCTTGTTCACATCCGCCATGGTGTTTTCGATGTAGTCCAGGTTGGCGTTGGACGGTGCGGTACCCAGCACGGCCATTACCCCCTTGTCCTCTGACGGTGCCAGTTCGCTCGGGATGAACTTGAACAGCAACGGCAGGCTGGCGAAGACGATGACGGCGAACACCACGATGACGGGGCGCTTTTTCATCACGGCGTGCAGCATGCTGTCGTAGCGATCGGTCATCCGTTCCAGCAGGTGGTGGACCGTGCTCTCGAATTTGCCCGGCTGCTCGTTGGCCTTGAGCATCTTGGAACACATCATCGGTGACAGGGTCAGGGCGATGATGCCCGAGACGAACACGGCGCCAGCCAGGGTCAGGGCAAACTCCTTGAACAGGGAGCCGGTGATGCCCCCCATCAGGGCGATAGGCGCGTATACCGCAGCCAGGGTAACCGTCATGGCGATGACCGGCACCGCAATTTCACGGGTACCGATAATGGCGGCCCGGAACGGCTCTTCACCTTCTTTGATATGGCGGTCAACGTTCTCCAGCACCACGATGGCGTCATCCACCACCAGACCGATCGCCAGCACCATCGCCAGCAGGGTCATCAGGTTTATCGAGAAGCCGAACATATCCATCATCATCACCACGCCGATAAGACTGAGCGGAATGGTGATGATCGGGATGATGACCGCGCGGAACGAGCCGAGGAACAGGGTGATGACCACCAGAACGATGGCGGCTGCCTCCAGGATGGTCTTGATAACCTCGTGGATGGACTCGTTGATCGCCACGGTGGAGTCATACATCACGTTGAGACGCATGGTGCTCGGCATATTGCGCTCAAGGCTCGGCAGCAGTGCCAGCACATCGCGGGCGATGTTGATGGGGTTGGCTGTCGGGGCGGCGTTGACCGCCATGACCACGGCTTCGCGACCATTGGCGCTGGCACGATAGACATCGTGACTCTTCTCGAGGGTTACCTTGGCGATGTCCGCCAGACGGATCACCTTGCCGTCGCGGGTAGCCACCACCAGTCGCTTCAGCTCGTCGACATCCTTGACCTGGGTCTCGGCATTGCCATTGAACAGGGTGAAGTAACCGGTCGCCTGACCTGTCGCGGACTGATAGTTGTTGCTGTTGAGCACCGTCATCACGTCGCTGGCAGTCAGGTTGAAGGCCGCCATCTTGGCCGGATCCAGCCATACCCGCAGGGCAAACTCGACACCGCCGTAGAGGTCAACCTTGGAGACCCCGCCGACAGTAAAGAGCTGCGGCTTGATAACCCGCTCCAGATAGTCGGTGATCTGGCTGGAGTTGAGCTCCGGGCTGGTAAAGCCGAGGTAGAGCACCGCCGTGGTTGAACCGGTGGAGGAGGTGACCGAGGGGTCTTCCGCCTCTTTCGGCAACTGAGAGCGCACCGAGTTCACCTTCGCCAGTATGTCGGACAGCGCGGCGTTGGGGTCGGTATTGAGCTTCATGTATGCAGTGATGGTGGAGCTACCCAGCTGGCTGGAGGAGGTCATGAAGTCGATGTTGTCGGCTTGCGCGACCGCCTGTTCCAGCGGCTGGGTGATGAACCCCTGGATCAGATCAGAACTGGCGCCATAGTAGCCAGTGCTGACGGTGATCACCGTGTTGGTCACCTCGGGGTATTCCCGTACCTGCATCTTGAAGATGGCCTGAAAGCCCAGCAAGGCGATCAGGAAGCTGAGCGAGATCGCCAGCACAGGCCGTTTTATAAATATGTCAGTAAATCGCATCGCAGATCTCCGCGCTTACAGCATCGGGGTTTGTGCCGGAACGGCCAGGGCATCGTTCTCGACCACATGCACCTTGGTGTCGTTGCTCAGGCGAACCTGACCCGACAGTACGATCTGGTCACCGGCCTGGATGCCAGAGAGCACATGCACATCGTTGCCACGGCGCTCACCTGCCTTGACGACTACCTGCTTGGCTCGCAGCACTTTCACCTTGTTACCCTCTTTGTCTGTCTCTTCGCCCTCTTTGAGCACGTAGACATTCTGGCCGTAAAGGGTGAAGGAGATAGCGCTCTGCGGGATCACGATCTGATCTTTCACCGTCGGCAGAATGATGCTGGCGCGGGCGAACATACCGGAACGCAGCTGACCGTCGTTGTTCGGAATGTCTGCCTGTACCTGGATCAGGCCGCTCTGGAAGTTGACCGCAGGCTCGATGGCGGTGATATGACCGTCAAACTGGGTTTGCGGATAGGCATCCACATTGATCTTGATGGTCTGGCCCAGCTTGATTTTGGAGATATCGGTCTGGGGCACGGTGAAGCGCAGGCGCATCACGCTGGTATCTTCCAGGCGCACGATATCTGTGCCCGGCTGCAGATACTGACCGAGGAACACATTGCGCAGGCCGACCACGCCGCTAAAGGGCGCACGGACTTCACGACGGGCAATGGTCGCCTTCAGACTCTCGATATCTGCTTCCAGTGAGCGATAGGCCGCTTCCGCCTCATCCAGCTGCTCTTTGGAGATGGAGCTGGTCTTGTAGAGGTTCTGGAAACGATCGAACTTGGCTTTTGCCGCCGGCAGCTTGGCCTGGGAGGCGCGCAGATTAGCCCGCTCTACGGTGGAGTCCAGGCTCAGCAGCAGCTGGTCTGCCTTGACCGGTTTGCCTGACTCGAAGGTGATGGCGTCAATGGTACCTGCCAGTTCGGTGGAGAGGGTCACCCCCTGATTCGGCTCGATGAAGCCGATCGCTTCGATGGTCGGTACCCAATCCTGCGCCTTGGTCACCATGGCGGTGACGGGGAACTCGGGTTCCGGCCGGTTGGCCATGTATTGGGCAATCATCTTCTGTTTGAACAAATTGAAGCCGATGACGCTGCCAAACAAGGCGATCGCTATCAGCAACATAATGGCCATCCACTTTTTCATGAACAGGCTCCTGAGGTGGAAAGATTGGGGGATAAAATGGCATTCCAGCTGGCCCGGATCGCGGTTTCCAACTGCGATTCGGTCAGCGTGATGTTGTGCACCCTGCACTGCAGGGCCAGATGCATGACACTGTCCAGACTCAACACCTGGAGTGCCCGTATCGGTAAATCAATAAACAATCCTTGTTCAACGCCCTGTTCAAAAAATCGGTCCAGAGGCTCCCAGGCAGCCAGAATGACAGGATTGGTCTCCAATTCTGCCCCTAGCGGAGAGCTCTCGTACTGCAATTTGCACCGGATAGCGTTGGGTTCGTTAACAAAAATGGCATGAATATTGAGCCATAATTGGCGAAATTGTTGAAATGAAACTTTATCGATTGCTACATCGGCCATGACCATGGGCACACACTGCAAGATAGTGTGCTGGTGCAGTTGCCGGATCAGATCATCTTTGTCGCCGAAGTAGCGATAGATGGTGCCGGTGGCAACATTGGCCTTCTTGGCGACTTCCGCAATCGACAGACCATGAAAACCCCGTTCACCCAGTACCTCATGGGCCGCGTTGAAGATGCTCTCTTTTTTATCCAGAATCATCAGTGTGACTTTCGATTGAATGAACGTTCATTCATTCTAGATGGGCATCAAATCAAGTCAAGGCAGCAAGGCGATTTGCGACTGCGATCTGCCCCTTTTCGGCTGGCAGCAGGGGAATAGTGGAAGAAAAGTGCGCAATGTGCTTGAAAAAACAACGAACAGTGCTGCGGTGACAGAAAAGTGTAGACAAACCCGCAACCATCATTAATAATGCGCCCCGTTCGACAGCGTAGCGCCCGTAGCTCAGCTGGATAGAGCGCTGCCCTCCGGAGGCAGAGGTCACAGGTTCGAATCCTGTCGGGCGCACCATCAAAAGTGCGTCGGTTAAACGGGCGTTGTTGTGGAACGAAAACAGCTGTGGTGGCTGTAGCTCAGTTGGTAGAGTCCCGGATTGTGATTCCGGTTGTCGTGGGTTCGAGCCCCATCAGCCACCCCATTTTACAGCTTGTCAGGTACGCGAAGGTGGCGGAATTGGTAGACGCGCTAGCTTCAGGTGTTAGTGCCCCCCGGGTGTGAGGGTTCGAGTCCCTCTCTTCGCACCATACTTGCTGTATGACGAGGATGACCATCAGGTCGTCTTTGTTTTTTTGAAGTAAACTATTTTGAAAGAAATAGCCTCGGTGATTAGCGCAGTCCGGTAGCGCATCTGGTTTGGGACCAGAGGGTCAAAGGTTCGAATCCTTTATCACCGACCACATTTAGAAAAACCTCGCTTCGGCGGGGTTTTTTGCTTTCTGGCCTCCGCCGTGCCAGTACTCTCTCCCTGTTACGTCTGTTTACACTCTATTTGGGCAGCGCGCCCCACCTTTCGGTTATGCTTCAGCCTCGAGTCACTGACAACCGGATGTCATCGGCCCATTTCAGGCATTTTTCCATGAATAACAAAATTTCCTTTGCTTGCTCTCCCGCCCTGCTGGCTGCCTTGCTGCTGGGTGGCTGTACCATCAAGCCGCCATCCACCGATGTGATGATGGGCTCCATTGCTTCACAACCGCAGGAGGAGCGTTCTCTCTCCCCTTTGCTGACCAGCGGTGATTTTTGCGTTGCGGTGTCCCAACAGAAGGTGTTGGCACAACCTTGCAGCGGAAAAGACGATCAACTGTTCGAGTGGGATCTGGGCGAGTTGCGCCTGCAGGATCTCTGTTTGCAAGCCAAAAGCGACAGCGAAGTGATGCTGGCACCCTGTGACGGTCAGGCGCAGTGGGAGTGGCAGAAAGACAGGCTTTTCAACAGCAAGGTCTCTCGCTGCCTCGATGTGGCCGGGCGACGCCATACCCCCGGCACGCCGCTGCGACTGGCTGAATGCTACGGCGGGGCGAATCAGAGCTTCAGCTGGCAGCGGCCCAATCCCTGGCTGGAAACCCTGAAAAAACAAAGCCTCACATGGTGAGGCTTTGCTGAATCGAATGTCGGTATGAAGAGGCTCAGGCTGCGCTGACGCTCTCCAGCTTGAACAGCTTCTCCAGATAGACGGCGACGCCATCTTCGTCGGAGGTGAGGGTCTGCTCGTACTCCGGCAGCGCCATTTTCAGGCGGTCATGGGCGTTGCCCATCACGATACCGCGTCCCACCATGGTCAACATCTCGAAGTCGTTCATGCCATCGCCGAAGGCGATCGCCTCCGACATATCGAACCCGTTCTGCTCCAGCACGGCTCGCACAGCATTTCCCTTGTGTACCCCGGCATGCATCACTTCGAGGCAGTCCGGCAGGGAGAAGGTGACGTTGAGGTGGTCGCCATAGCGCTGGTTGAGGTGCGCCTCGATCTTCAGCAGCTTTTCGTGGTCGCCGATGTAGAACACCTTGTTGATCTGCTCTTTCGGCTCCTGTTTCAGGTCATCGACCAGACGGTAGGTGAACCCTGACTCATCGTGGAACTGCAGCAACCAGGGCAGCTCCTCTTCCACCACCCAGTCATCACCCTGATAGACATTGAGGTGGATAGAGGGGTCGCGCTCCAGCGCAATCAGTTCGGCGGCGATCTCGGTCGGCAGCGGCTGGTTGAAAATCAGCTGATCCTGTTTGTCATGGACCACGGCGCCATTGGAAGTAATAAGGTAGATGTCCATCCCCAGCGCATCGCGGAAGCTGCGAACGTCAACGTGATGACGGCCGGTGGCGACCACGAATTTCACACCTTGTTCTACCAGGCGGTGCAGGGTATCCCGGGTACGGGGAGAGATCTGGTGCTGCTTGTTGAGCAGAGTGCCATCGAGATCGGATACAACTACCTTGAACATCATTACCTCGGCATCGATTGAAAACAGGGGCAGTTTACCTTAGCCCGCACTGTCACCCCATTTATTTAGGGTTACAAAAAATAGCCAGCTCAGAAGCGGGCGAAAAAGTCGACCATCGCGGTCAGGGCGGGCTGGCGTTTGTCATCGGATTCGATAAACAGTTCGTGCCAGGCTCCCTCGATGCGCAGCGGTTTGCCCCCTTCGCACTTGGCAATGGTGCAGAAGCGATCCTGCGCGGCATTTTCCACCACGCTGTCGTTGCCAGCCTGCAGCACCAGCAGCGGCGTCTTGATGGCGCCCGCATCGGCGATGGCGGCATCGGCACCGGTGATCCCCTGATAAATCCAGTGGGCGGTCGCGCCACCCAGCTTGATTTGCGGGTGCTGCTCGTAGATTTGGCGGAAGGCTTGATAGCGGGGCTGGCTGTGAGTCAGTTCGTTATCGGCAAAGCCGTGATCCTGATAGGCGCCCTGACCGGGGCCGTAGGGAGGCTCGTCAAGCCAGCCGCCGACCGTGCCTATGGTGCTCGCCAATCCCTTGGCCAGCCACTTGGGCAGACCGCCGAGATTGATGCCCAGCATGGGGGAGGAGAGCACGGCCGCCTTGATATCATCGGGCCAGCGCTCGAGATAGCGGGCCGAGATGGCGCCGCCCATGGAGTGGGCCAGCAGGAACAGCTTGGCAGGCTGGTCCGCCATGATTATCTGGTCGTGAAACTGCTTGAGATCGACCACATAATCGTCGAACTGGTCGACATATCCCTTCTGCGGGTCATTTAGCATCCGGCCAGACATCCCCTGACCACGATGGTCGATGAGATAGAGGCTGTAGCCCTGACGCCAGAGATCCCACGCCAGCTCCTGATACTTGAGGTAGCTTTCGACCCGGCCATTGACGATGAGGATGGCGCGATCAACCTTCTCCTGCCGCAGCGCGGCATAGCGGATGGTCACCCCGTCCTTGCCCTTGAACTCTCCTTCCACCGCATGCTGGCGCCAGAAGTCGGGTAGGGTTTGCTGGTAGAGGCTGGGTACATCGGCTTCGCTGGTGAGCTGATAGGTATTGGTCACGGCAAGGGCTCCGGCAGAAAACAGGGTCAGGGCCAACAGGGAAAGAGAGAGGGGGTTCATCAGGCACACTCCTGTTGCCAATGGTGATAAAGGGCGGCGATATCCCCCGAGCAGAGTAGCGCCATGCTGGCTTGCAAGCGGGGCAAGGGCCAGTCCCACCACAGCATCTCTTGCAGCATGAGGATGTGCTCATCGCTGAAGCGACGGCGGATCGGTTGGGCCGGGTTGCCGCCGACTATGGTGTAAGGGGCCACATCTTTGGTCACCACGGCGCGGGTGGCGATGACGGCGCCATCACCTATGGTGATGCCGGGCATGATCATCGCTTCCGAGCCGATCCAGACGTCATTGCCAATCCGGGTGTCTCCCTTGCGCTGAAAGCCGCTGCGGGCCCCTTCGCCAAAGGTGTCGGGGTTGAACGGGAAGGTGGAGACCCAATCCAGCCGGTGGCCCTGATTGCCCGCCAACATGAAGGTGGCGCCCGAGCCGATGGAGCAGAACTTGCCGATGATCAGCCGATCCACCTCGCCCCAGAGGCCGCTCTCCCAGGTGTCGCGGGTCGAGCCATCGCCGAGCAGGTAGCGGACGCAGTGATCCTCGAATGGCTTGCCGTGGTAGTAGCCGGAGTAGTAGCTGTAGTCGCCGGCCTCTATGTTCGGGTTGGTCAGGTGATCCCGGATGATTTGCGATTCCAGCCAGCTGCCAAAAGGGTTCTCCATCACTCCTCCTGTAGGTCGTCCTGCTCGCTCTGCTGCGCCCACCCTTTGCGGGTCAGCTGCATCCGCTGCCACCACTCTTCGTCCGCCAGAATTTCACCGGCCGGGCCGAGCTGGGGGTAGGGCATCTCTTTCTCTTTGCAGAGCTGGGCATAGATAGGATAACCCCCCTCGAACAGGATGCTGTTCTGCTCCTCCAGCGTGAGCGGGCAGCCGCGTTGATAGCAGCCGGCCAGCTCGCGCTGGCGCTGCGCCTCGTAGAGGATGGCGGCGGCAGCCACCGAGACGTTGAGGGACTGCACCATGCCCACCATGGGGATGACGATATGGTGGTCGGCCAGCGCCAGCGCCTCTTCACCGATGCCGTGCTTCTCCTGACCCACCAGAATGGCGGTTGGTTTGGTGTAATCGATGGCGCGAAAATCGACGGAGCTGTCGGAGAGGTGGGTTGCCAGGATCTGCATGCCTGAAGCTTTCAGCTCGGCAACGGCTGTGCCGATATCCGGGTGCAGTTTTACATCCACCCAGTTCTGGCTGCCTCGGGCGGTGCCCTTGCGCTTGTGGATCCAGGTTTTGGGCCAGACGGCGTGTACCCGGTGGATGCCGATGGCATCGGCGGTACGCACGATGGCAGCCAGATTGTGAGGTTTGTGTACCTCTTCCATACAGACGGTCAAATCGAGCTGACGCTGGGCCAGCATGTCGGTGATGCGCTTGAAGCGTTCGGGGGTCATGGCTTGTCTCTATAAAAGCAGCAGGCGGCTTGCGCCGCCTGTGTTCAGTTCTTCTGTCGGCTCACCTTGAGCACGTTGGGCATTACGCGGATCTTGCGCATGATGTTGGCCAGGTGGATGCGGCTCTTGGTGGTGATAAGCAGGCTGACCTGATAGACCCGGCCATCCTTCTCTTCGGTGCTGATGGCGTGAATATTGGCGCCGGTGGCGGCAATCACGTTGGCCAGCTCGGCCAGCGCACCCTGATGGTTGACGATCTCGATGCTGATACCGGTGCGGAACTCCTGTTCCTGCTCCTTGTCCACTTCCCACTGCACCGGCAGGTACTTGTCCGGCTCCTTGCTGTAGCCCTTGATGTTGCGGCAGGCTTCCTGGTGGATCACCAGACCCTTGCCCGGACTGATATGGGCGATAATGGCATCTCCCGGGATCGGACGGCAGCAGTTGGCGAAGGTGACCAGCATGCCGTCGGCACCCTTGATCGGCATCTTCTTGCTGCTGGACTTGGGTTGCTCTTCCGGCGGCAGTTCATCCCCTAGCATGCGGCGCGCCACCATGACACTCATGGCGTTGCCGAGGCCCACATCGGCCAGCAGTCCCTGCAGATTCTCATGTTTGGTATCGGCGAGCACCTGCTTGATGCGCGGCTCGGGGATGTCTTCGATATTCTTGGCGCCCAGCGCATGGTTGAGCAGGCGGCGACCCAGCACCACCGACTCTTCGGTGCGCAGGTTCTTGAGGAACTGGCGGATCTTGGAGCGAGCCTTGGTGGTCACCACGAAGTTGAGCCAGGCTGCATTGGGGCGAGCCCCCGGCGCCGTGATGATCTCCACCGTCTGGCCCGAGTGCAGCGGGCTGCTGAGCGGGTAGGGGTGGCGGTCGACCCGCGAACCGACGCAGGCGTGGCCGATGTCGGTGTGCACCGTATAGGCAAAGTCCACCGGCGTGGCGCCAGCGGGCAGCTCCATGATTCGTCCTTCCGGCGTGAACACGTAGATCTCGTCGGGGAACAGGTCGGTTTTGACCCCTTCGATAAATTCAAAGGAGCTGCCGGCGCTCTGCTGCAATTCCAGCAGGCTCTGCATCCAGCGCTGGGCGCGGATCTGGGCGGTAGTACCCGAACTGTCGCCATCCTGCTTGTAGGCCCAGTGGGCAGCAACCCCTTTGTCGGCCATCTGATCCATGAATTCGGTGCGGATCTGCACCTCTACCGGTACCCCGTGCGGCCCCACCAGCGAGGTGTGCAGCGACTGGTAACCGTTGGTCTTGGGGATGGCGATGTAATCCTTGAAGCGGCCGGGGCGCGGCTTGTAGAGGCTGTGCATCTGCCCCAGCACCCGGTAACAGGTATCTATGTCCTTCACCTTGACCCGAAAGGCGTAGATATCCATTACCTCATGAAATTGCAGCTCTTTTTTCTCCATCTTGTTGTAGATGGAGAAGAGATTCTTCTCACGGCCACTGACCTGATGCTCGATCCCCGCCTCCTTCAGGCGACCGCTGATTTCGCTCTGGATGGAGTCGATGATCTCGCGGCGATTGCCACGGGCGCGGCGCACCGATTCGCGCAGCACGCGGGATCGCATCGGATAGAGCGCCTCGAAGCCCAGCTCTTCCAGCTCGTTCTTCATGGTGTGAATACCGAGGCGGTTGGCGATGGGGGCGAAGATTTCGAGGGTTTCTCGGGCGATGCGGCGGCGCTTGTCAGGGCGCAGGGAGCCCAAGGTGCGCATGTTGTGAGTGCGGTCGGCCAGCTTGATCAGAATGACCCGGATATCCTGGGTCATCGCCATCACCATCTTGCGGAAGTTCTCGGCCTGCGCCTCTTTGCGATCGCGAAACTTCAGCTTGTCGAGCTTGGAGACCCCGGCCACCAGTTCTGCAACCGCGTTGCCGAATTGTTCGGCCAGATCGGCCTTGGTGACAGAGGTGTCTTCGATGACGTCGTGCAGCACGGCGGCCATCAGGGTTTCATGATCGAGGCGCATGTCACCCAGGATCCGGGCAACGGCAACAGGGTGGGTGATGTAGGGTTCGCCACTGGAACGCATCTGGCCCTGGTGGGCATCACGGGCCACCACATAGGCTTGCTTGAGCTTCTCAACCTGCTCTGGTGGCAGGTAGGAACTGGCTATTTCTTTAAGGTTTTCAAATAAATACAAGACAGTCCCCGCAGCGGTGAAACGGCAATTCGTGGAATTGAGGGTATAGCCCTGAGTTTGCGAGGTTTTCGAGCGGTTGTAAATGGGGATGAACAGTCGGCACCCGGGCGGGTGCCAACCGGAGGAATAACTTAACCGCGGCCTTCGGCGATGGCAGCAACGGCAGCCAGCTCGGCGGCTTCCTGCTCTTGCTGTTCGTAGCGGTCCTGGGTGTCCATCACTTGATTGTTCACCAGACCCAGCTCGATCTCACGCAGGGCGATCACAGTCGGCTTGTCGTTCTCTTCGTCGACCAGGGGATCTTTGCCTTGTACCGCGATTTGACGAGCGCGGCGCGCGGCGACCAGCACCAGGTCAAAACGGTTACCTACCTGTTTTACAGCATCTTCTACAGTAACGCGTGCCATGCAGGACTCCAGTGTTTGGGCTTTCTGTATTTAGAAAAGCAGTGTTTAAAAATGACGCAAAAGTTTACTTGTTTTTGGCTTACTCTGCCAGTAGCTGTTGCAGCAAGTTTTTTTGAGCCTGTTGCTGGTGACGCATCTCCAGCCGTTGGCACTCAATAATGGACCTGAGCTGGAACAGCGCCTGCTCGAAGTCTTCGTTGATAATGACATAGTCATACTCGTCGTAGTGCACCATTTCGGCAATGGCTTTCGCCATCCGGCCGGCAATCACTTCGGCGCTGTCCTGACCGCGCCCAATCAGGCGGCGCTCCAGCTCTTCGCGGCTGGGGGGCAGGATGAAAATGGATTTGGTCGGCATCTGCTCGCGGATCTGGCGGGCACCTTGCCAGTCGATGTCGAGGAATACGTCGATCCCCTTGGCCAGACAGGCTTCGATGGCGGCGCGGGAGGTGCCGTAGTAGTTGCCGAACACTTCGGCCCACTCCAGAAAATCACCACGCTCGATCAGTGCCTTGAACTCTTCCACCTGAACGAAGTGGTAGTGGACGCCGTGCTCTTCGCCAGGGCGGGTGGCGCGAGTGGTGTGGGAAACCGATAGCTGCATCTTGCCAGCTTGATTGTGGTTGGTCAGCAAGGCATTGAGCAGACTGGATTTACCAGCGCCGCTCGGAGAAGAGATGATATAGAGAGTGCCTTGTTGCGCCATATTATTACCTTTAATCGAAACCGCTGTTTTGGTTGTAGCAGAGACCGCCGTCTTGTGCCCGAAAGGGAGACAGCCAAACGCAAAACGCGGAAAATTCTTGAGTCAGGAGGATGTAAAGGCGGCGAATTTTACCAGAATGCGGCGAATAAAAAAACGGCCGGAATCATATTCCAGCCGATCAAAGTATTCGTAGCTTGCTGCGGGAGCGTAACCCACATCAGCCTGCATTGTGCCTTTGGCTGGGGGCTGAGGCTATCGGGTTATCCCTGCCTGATGGCTCGGAATTCCCGAGTTACCCTGTCAGTTCGGCAGCTGACGATCTGCGCAGAGACGTTCGAAGGCGGCGATCACCTGCTCATGGGTGATCTTGGCCATGGCCTCCGGGTCCTTGAGGCGGGTGCGCCAGCTCAATTCGGCCAGCGGCTTGCCGGTCTCCTGCTCGACCAGCTCCTGATAGACGCTGACCACGTAGTCGCGGCACAGATAAGGGCCGGTGCGGGCCGGATTATGGTGGGCATAGAGGCCGATCACCGGCGTGCCGACCAGGGTCGCCATGTGGGTGGGGCCGGTATCGGGGGCCAGTACCAGACTCGCCTCGCCAATCAGCGCCAACAGCTGCTTGAGGTTGGTCTGGCCAACCAGATCGACCGGCTTGCTCTGGCTGAGTTGCCGGATCTCGGCAGCCAGATCCCGCTCCAGTTTGGCCGGCCCGCCACAGAGATAGACCTGAAAACCCTTGCTGGCAGCGTGATCCGCCAGTGCGGCATAACCCGCAGCCGTCCAGTTTTTGAACGCCTTGCTGGCGGCGGCGCAGATCAGCAGGGTCGGTTTGCCGCCAGTTTTCTCCTTTGCCCAGGCTTGGTGTTCGGCGCTGATGGGCAGTTGCCAATCCGGGGTCAGATCCTTGATGCCGAGCTCTTTGGCAAAGGCGAGGAAACCGTCCAGCACGTGGGGAGAGGCAGGGGATGGCACCTTGTGGTTGGTGAACAGCCACTGGCCGTCGTTGGCCCGCTCCCGATCAAACCCGAGTTTGACCTTGGCCTTGATGCCGAGGGTGGCGATGCTGGCCCGCATCGCCGCCTGCAGGTGGAGCAGGGCATCGAATTTGCGCCCCTTGAGGGTCTGCCAGAGATCGCGATAGCCGCGCCACCCCTTGCTCTTGTCGAAGGGGATCACCTCGACGCCGGGCAGATCGGCAAACAGGGTTGCCTCGATTTTGCCGGTGATCCAGGTGATACGGGTCTGTGGCCACTCCCGCTGGATGACGCGCACCAGCGCCAGTGCGTGACAGCAATCCCCGATGGCGGAGAGCCGCAGGATGCAGATGGAGGAGGGGGGCGTTTGAAATAGCGGCATGTTGTGGCGCACGGCTGGCAAAAAGGGTGGATGGCATTATGCAAACTCCCCTCTGGATTGTAAAATTGCGCACAATCGTCAGCCAGGATAGGCCGGGCCCAGCGCCATGACCTGTCTCTGCACGTCGTTGATTAAAGGCCACTATTACGGGCATGCCAGAGCGGCAGCCTCATCGCCAATTGAAAAATTGCGATCCATGACCCACCGAGCGGGATCTCCACGATGCGAGTACAGACCGAACACAACCAGATCTGCTGGTATGCCGAAGGGGCCTTTCGCGACCCCTCTCCCCAGTTATTCGATCCTGCCTGGTGGCAGAACAACCGTCAGGTGGTGGGAACCTCCATCGGGCGGGGGGTGACCTGGTTCGTCAAGGATGAGTCCCGCCATCTGGTGCTGCGCCACTACTATCGCGGCGGCATGGTGGGCAAGGTGGTGCGGGATCGCTTCTGGTTCGAAGGGGTCGAGTCGAGCCGCGCCATGGCCGAATACACCCTGCTGGCCAAGCTGTGCGAGCTGGGGCTGCCGGTGCCGCGTCCGTTTGGTGCCCGAATGGTCAAACAGGGACCCTTCTATCGTGCCGATATCCTGATCGAGCGAATTCGCGGTGCCAAGGATATGGTGGCGTTGCTCAAGCAGGGGCCGGTGGCGACCGAGGTGTGGCACAAGATAGGTCAGACAGTGCGTCAGCTGCACGATGCCGGGGTCTATCACGCCGATCTCAACAGCCACAACCTGCTGCTCGATAAAGAGGGCAAGGTGTGGGTGATCGATTTTGACAAGGGTGCGATCCGCTCCCCCGGCGAATGGCAGAAGGCCAATCTGGAACGCTTGCTCCGTTCATTCAATAAAGAGTCTCAACTGCATACCAGTTTCCACTTCGTACCGGAGAACTGGCAGACCTTGATGAACGGGTATCAGGGAAAAGCGATCTGACCCTGTTGCTCGGCGTGAACGCCAATGTTACTTATTGAGCAGGTATTCAGATCCTGTTTCGAGGCGCCCCATGGAAATGCTCAAGACACCTTTGGTCGATGTGACTGCCCGGCTTGATCCGGGTCTGCTGTCTGATGCCATGGCGCTGCTGGAGGCGGGGATCTGGAGCTGGTCAGCCCAACACGGACTGCAGCGTGATCCCTCCTGCCTGCGCCTGTTGGGATTGGGAGAGTGCTGGCCGGATGATCTCGGCTGGCTGGATCGGGTTCATCCCGACGATGTTGCCCGGCTGGAGGATGCCCTGCTCGCCTGCCAGAGCGGCCGCAGCAGCGGTCTGCGCCTCGAATACCGCATTCTGCATCATCACGGTCACTACATCCGGCTGGAAGAGCGGATGCGTCGCGATGAGCGGGGTTATCTGCTGGGGGTCGTCCGTCACCTCGATCCCGCTGCCGTGCTGGTGGAGGAGCGACATGGCACCGATCCGCTGACCGGTCTGGAGAGCCGTGGCCGTTTCGAGCAACTGCTGGAGGAGCGGCTGGCGACCGAGAGTGGCACTTTCAGTCTGCTGCAGTTTTCGGTCGATCACATGGCCAAAATCCAGCAACTGTTTGGCGAAGCGGCTTGCGACGCCATGCTGGCCAAGCTGGCGCGTATCGTACGCCACGAACTGCGGCGGGAAGATCCCTTTGCCCGCTGGGATGAGGACGGTTTTATCCTGATGCTCTCCCAGACCGAGCGGATGAGTGCGCTGGAGATCGCCGAGCGGCTGCGCCTCGAGATTGCCGATGCCAGCCTGCTGTCACAGCGGCCGGTCACCGTCAGCATCGGGTTGGTGCAGAGTCAGGCTGGCGAGCAGCTCGATCATCTGCTGGCCCGGCTGGCCAGCTGTCACAGTCAGGCCAGACGGGAGCACAACACCGTCGTCGGCTGAGTGAGGTCAGGGTTGGCCGCGCTTGTCACGCTGGCAGACCCAGAGCGAGGCCAGCATCAGCAGGCCGCCGATGGTTAGTCGGGTCAGGTCGGTATCCTTGCCCCAGAGCAGCAGATTGACCAGCAAGCCGGCCGGAATGAGCGCATTGTTCATGATGGCCAGCACCCCGCTGGTGACCAGTGTCGCCCCCTTGTTCCAGAGGAAGTAGCCTAGGCCGGAGGCACCCACCCCCAGCCAGAGCAGAATGCCCCACTGCAACCCTGACGTTGGGTATTGCGGCTTGCCCAGCAGCCACCAGGCGGGCAATGCGATCACCAGCGCTCCCAGATAGAAGCAGCCGAACACCGCCAGTTGCGGCGGTTGCTTCGCCTCCCGTGCCAGCAGTACCTTGTAGCCCACTTGACCCAGGGCGAAACAGAGGTTGGCCCCCTGCACCACCATAAATCCCAGCACATAGCTTTCGGTCAGGCCATCGAAGCGGATGACGGCAGCCCCGAGCACCGCCAGCAGGGCGCCCCACAGATAGGTGGGCTTGAAGCGCCCTTCCAGCAGGTCGTGGAGCAGGGTGACGTAGATGGGGGTGAAGATGGTAAAGACCAGCACTTCCGGCACCGTCAGCAGCAGAAAGGAGTGGTAGTAGAAGAGATACATGATGCCGAGCTGGATGGCGCCCAGCGCCATCAGCTTGGCCGCCAGATCGGGGCGCAGCCAGCGGCGGCGTAGGAAGGGGAGAAACACCAGACTGGCGAGGGCGATGCGGGTCAGCACCGAGAAGTAGGCATCGACCTGACCAGCGAGGTAGACCCCGATCAGGCTGAAGGAGAATGACCAGAGCAGGGTGACCCCTATCAAGTAGTTCATGTGTTTGATTTATCGTCAGTTGTCAATTTTAAGGGGGCTATGATGGCCGAGATGGAAGCGGCAATCCAGCGTTTATGGGGGCGATTGCCACAGGTCGGAGCATTTTCCTTTACCGCCAGCAATGGCGAGGGGTCGGCGACCGACTGGAATGGTCGCGGCGAGGGGCGTGTGCAGGTGACCGATCATCAGGGTGGCTGGCTGTTTAATGAGCTGGGTCGCTACACCACGCCTCATGGCAGGGAGCTCGCCATGCATAACCGCTTCTGGTGGCAGCGCAGTGCGCGGGGGATCCGTCTCTCCCATCTGCGTTATCAAGCACCGGTCGAACTGTTCGAGCTGCTGCCGCAGGGGGATGGCCGCTGGCTGACCGCCGAGCCCCATCTGTGCGGGGCGGATCACTACAGTGCCGAGTTGACCGAGATCGACGGTGGTTTTCTGCTGAGCTGGCAGATCACCGGGCCGCGCAAGAACGAGCGACTCAGCTATCGCTATCTGATCTGATGCCGGCTGGCAGGCATAAAAAAACCGGCGCAGAGCGCCGGTAGCGGGGGACAAATCGGAGGTTTTTTAAAACAGTCCCAAAACAGGAGAGATAGACTCTCGTCACACATTCAGAGATGGACTTCAGGCATTCAGGGCATAGCTCAGCATGGCTTGCAGCTTGCTATCGAAGAACCAGGGCAGCAGTACCATCAGCAGGCCCAGGATCCCGGCCAGTCGCTGGCGATACTGCCAGCCGGCAATCAGTACCAGACCACCGCACAGTGTGGTCAGGATGCCTGACATAGGGAGACCTCGCGCTGCATGCGACGCTGTTGCGCCCACTGGTTCATGGCGACCGAGCCGAGGATCAGGGCCAGGGCCACGCCGGTGGTGGGGTGGATCTGCTCGCCGAGGAACAGGGCACCCAGCATCACGCCGAACAGCGGCACCAGATAGTTGCTGAAGGAGGCGAACGTCGGGCCGGCCTTCTGGATCAGGGCCATGTAGAGGAAGTAGACCAGACCGGTACAGAGGGTACCCAGCACGGTGATCGCGCTCAAGGCCTGGGTGCTCGGCAGGGTCAGGCTGCTGAGGTCAACCATGAAGGGGGCGACCAGCAGCAACTGGATTGCCGAGGAGATCAGGATATTGCGGGCGACCACGACCGGATGGTCCTTGGCGAAGCGCTTGATCATCAGCAGGCCGATGGCGAAGCAGCTGGCACCCAGCAGGATGGCCATGGCACCGAGCAGACCGGCGTTCATGCCCTGGGAGAGTTTCGGCCAGAACAGGGTGAGTACACCGGCAAAGCCGATGATCACGGAAAGCAGACCGGTTTTGGTGATTCTTTCACCAGAAATAAACAGCGGTGCAGCCAGAATGGTCACAAACGGGATACAACCCATGACTACGGCGGCGATGGCGCTATCCACATACTGTTGGCCCCAGGCGACCATGATGAAGGGGATGGTGGCATCCAGCAGGGCGATCAGCATATAGGTGCGCCACGGGGTGTGCTCACTCTTGAGCCGCATGAACAGGCAGAGCAGACCCAGGGTCAGGCTGCCGCACAAGGCACGACCGGCAGCCACCAGAATGGGGGGCAACTCGGCAACGGCCTGGTGCATGAAAATGAACTGGGAACCCCACAGCAGGCCAATGGCCAGCAGTAACAGATAGCTACGCATTTGAATCTCCGATGTATTAAGCCAGCGCATTCTAGGCAATCTGTTACTATGGTAAAAATGAATTGTTGGCATTTAACTATGGCTAATATCGATGGATAGCTCGCTCGCCCGTCTCGACCTCAACCTGCTCGCCGTATTCGACATGCTGATGCAGGAGCGCAACGTCACCCGTGCCGCCGAACGGCTGCATCTCTCCCAATCCACCGTCAGTCACGCCTTGGGGCGGCTGCGGGTGGCGCTGGATGACCCGCTGTTTGTGATGAGTCGGCGTGAGATGATGCCGACCGAGCGAGCCAAGGCGCTGGCCGGTCCGGTTCGCCAGGCGCTGGCGATGCTGGAGCAGGGATTGCGGCAGGCCAAGGGGTTTGATCCCGCCACTGCGCGGCGGATTTTCCGCATCGCCACCCCGGGTTCGGTAGAGCACGGGCTGGTGCCGGTGCTGGTGGAGAGGCTCCATCGGCAGGCCCCTCACTGTCGGCTGGAGGTGTGCGAGCTGGCCGACAGCAACTACGAGCGGGAGCTGGAGAAGGGGGAGCTGGATCTGGTGATCGGTTTCGCCGGGGCGAATCACCTCTCACCCCGCTTGTGGCGGGAGGAGTGGTTCAACAACCCGCTGGTCTGCCTGTCGCCACTCGGCAGCGAGTTGCCCGATGTACTGACGCCGGTTGAGCTGGTGAGCCGCCCCCACATCCACACCTCCAGCTGGGGTCACAGTCAGGCGATGGTGGAGCTCTGGCTGGCCCGTTTCGGGGTGGAGCGGGAGCTGGGCGTGCGGTTGCCGAGCTTTATGGCGGTGCCGCCGCTGATGGCGACCGGCCGCTATCTGGTGGTGGTGCCCGAGATGATCGGGCGCCACTTCTGCCGCTACTACCCGCTGCGGATGCACCAGCTCGACCCCGCCATCCCCATCGTCTACCTGATGGCGGGGCACCCGCTCACCGCCCACGACGAGGCGATAGGCTGGTTCAAGAGCCTGTTGCACCAGCTGGTGTTCGACCTCTACGGCGACGATGCGCTCGGGACTCCCGCTCAGCGGATGCTGGCGAAGTAGTCGAGCCCCATGGCGCTTTTCACCTCTGCCAAGACCTCATCGGTGATGATGCGAGCCTGCTCGGTGCCCTGATAGAGCAGCTCCAGCAGCATCTTCTTGTCGGCGATGGCCGCAGCACGGCGCTCCCGCATCGGGGCGAGCAGGGTTTGCAGGCAGTCATTGAGCACCTGTTTGCAGCGCATGTCCCCCAGTCCGCCTCGTCGGTAGTGGGCCTTCATCTCGGCGACCAGCGCCTTGTCGGGGTGGAAAGCATCGAGATAGGCGAACACCGTATTTCCCTCCACCTGACCCGGATCGCTCACCTTGAGGTGGTTGGGGTCGGTATACATGGCGAACACCGCCTGTTTGACCTCTTCCGCCGACATGCCCAGTTCTATGGTGTTGCCGAGGGATTTGGACATCTTGGCCTTGCCGTCGATGCCGGGCAGGCGGCCGGTGTCACTCAGGATCGGTTGGCACTCGGTCAGCACCTCTTTGCCTACCAGCGAGTTGAAGCGGCGGACGATTTCGTTGGTCTGCTCCAGCATCGGCAGCTGATCTTCCCCGACCGGCACGTGGCTGGCGCGAAAGCCGGTGATGTCGGCGGCCTGACTGACCGGATAGACCAGAAAACCGGCCGGCAGCGTGCGTTCGAACCCTTTCTGCTGGATCTCCGCCTTGACGGTGGGGTTGCGCTCCAGCCGGGCGACGCTGACCAGATTGAGGTAGTAGCATGTGAGCTCGGCGAGGGCGGGCAGGGCGCTTTGCAGACAGAAGGTGGTCTTGGCCGGGTCGAGGCCGACCGCCAGATAGTCGGCCATTACCTCCAGTACGTTGTCGGTCACCTTGGCCGGGTTGTGGCCGTTGTCGGTCAACGCCTGCAAGTCGGCGATCATCACGAATTGACGGTAGTGGTGCTGGGCTTCGACGCGCTGGCGCAGGGAGCCGACATAGTGGCCGATGTGCAGTTTGCCGGTGGGACGATCGCCAGTCAGGATAACGGGGTTGTGCATGTCACTCTCTCCAGTTGGGTGAGCCGGGAGGCGACAAAGGGATAAAAACAGTTGACCGCCTCTCGGCGGTCACGGTGTTTTCTTTGGGAAATTTACAATAGAAACGCGGTGCCGCCTGTTTAGGAGCAGCACCACCAGTAGTTGTGATTGAATGCGGTCATATTCATAGCAAATCAAACTACGCCGGTTTCATTACTTCTGCAAGGGGACGACCAGCAGATCGCAGGGCACCGTATTCATCAGCTGACGGGCGCTGGAGGTGAGCAGGCTCCAGAAGCTCTGGCGATGGCCGCACACCAGCAGGTCGATCTCGTACTCCTTGACCGCCTGATTGACCCGCTCGCTCAGATCGCCGCAGATCACCAGCTTCTTCTCGATGGGATAGTCCACCGAGGCCAGAAATGCCTCCAGCTTCTCTTTCGCTTCGGCGATCACCTGATCCTGCACGTTGTCGATATCGATATCGATCATCTCGGTGTAGAGATCCTTGAGGTCCACATCGACATGGATAACCGACAGCTTGGCGCCGTTGGAGCGGGCTCTGTCCACCGCCTTGTCGATCACCTTGCGGTTGTCTTCAGAGAGGTCGATCGCAGCCAGAATATGCTTGTAATAGGTTGTTCCACTCATGGGGGTTCTCCTTACCGATCCTTCAGCCCACTATACCAATCTCTGCTGAAACTAAAATGGTGCCTCAGGCACAGTTTTGGGATTTAAATGAGTTTAATGACGTGTGACACAGGGTCAGCCACTCAGTTATTAACCACTATTTGCCTATAAATTAAACAAGAGTTTGACGCCGGTCACACCCCTCGGCTTGCCGATCAGGGGGGAGAGGCATAGGATGGGCCCGTGCTTCGCAATGAACACAAAACAACAAAAAGCATCTGAATACCGCTTTGGGGAGCCACGTGTTCCCTTTTGTTTTTCTGCCTCAATTCCCGCTGATTTTCTGACTGATAGCGATCCGGCATCAAGTTAATCTCCTTCGATTTGGTTATGCTGTAGCCAGTTTCTTTGGAGGCCTTCCCATGATCATTCATCCCCAGATTCAAGGTTGTGTTGCCCGCAACTGTCACCCCATCGGCTGTCGCGCCGCCGTGCAGCAGCAGATCGAACGGATCAAGGCCGCTGGCCCGTTCAACGGCCCCAAGCGGGTGCTGGTGCTGGGGGCTTCCTCCGGGTTTGGACTGGCGTCGCGCATTGCACTCGCCTTCGGGGCTGGTGCCGACACCATCGGCATCTCCTTCGAGCGCGGCCCTTCCGACAAAGGATTGGGCAGCGCCGGTTGGTACAACAACATCTGGTTTCGCAAGGAGGCGGAGCAGGAGGGGCGTATCGCCATCAACCTGATTGGCGATGCCTTCTCCGATGGCATGCGCCAGCAGGCCATCGACACCATCCGCCAGCAGCTGGGGCAGGTGGATCTGGTGATCTATTCGCTCGCAAGCGGCATCCGGGTGCTGCCCGATGGCACGCAAGTGCGCTCGGTGCTCAAGACAACAGGCCAGCCATTTAGCGGCTGGGGGCTGGATCTGGAGCGCGATACCCTGGTGCAGCAGTCGCTGGCGCCAGCAACGCCGGAGGAGATCCGCGATACCGTCACCGTGATGGGGGGCGAGGATTGGCAGCTCTGGATGCAGGCGTTGCAGCAGACCGATTGTCTTGCCCCCGGTGCGCAAACCGTCGCTTACTCCTATATCGGCCCGGAATCCACCTATCCCCTCTATCGGGATGGCACCATCGGTTATGCCAAGGAGCATCTGCACGCCACCGCCGAGACCATCAACCTGCAGCTGGCCGAGATTGGTGGTCACGCCTGGGTGTCGGTCTGCAAGGCGCTGGTGACCAAGGCGAGCGCCTATATCCCGGTGCTGCCGGTCTATCTCGGCCTGCTGATGGGGGTGATGAAGGAGCGTGGCGTCCATGAGGGCTGCATCGAGCAGATGCAGCGACTGTTCGCCGCCAAGATGTACGGGCCCAATGGGGTGGTGGCCGATGGTAACCGGCTGATCCGGATGGATGACCACGAGCTCGACCCGGCCATTCAGGCTGCCGTTTCGGCGCTCTGGCCCAAGGTGACGCCGGAGAATTTCCACGCGCTGGGGGACTTTGCAGGGCTGCGGCAGGATTTCATGCAGCTCAACGGCTTCGAGCTGCCGGGCGTCGATTATGCAGCGCCGGTGGATGTCGCCTCCCTTGGCGAGCTGACCCCCTGAGCTCAAAGAAACGGGATCTCCCTCTCGTTGGCGGGTTGATTCGCGGCGGGAGTGTGGCGACAATCGATACCAAATCACTGAGGAGAAACAAGATGCTGGCCCAAGCCATGATCGAGAAGTTGAACGAGCAGATTAACCTGGAGTTCTACTCCTCCAATCTCTATCTGCAGATGAGCGCCTGGTGCGAAGACAAGGGCTTTGAAGGGGCGGCGACCTTCCTGCGCCAGCACGCGGTCGAGGAGCGCCAGCACATGGAGCGTCTGTTCACCTACGTGAGCGAGACTGGCGCCATGCCCAAGCTGGGTGCCATCGATGCCCCTCCCCACGAGTTCAAGTCGCTGGGCGATGTGTTCCGTACCACCCTGGAGCACGAGTATCACATCACCAAGTGCATCAATGGTCTGGCTCACGTAGCCTTCACTACCCAGGACTACTCCACCTTCAATTTCCTGCAGTGGTATGTGGCCGAGCAGCATGAAGAGGAGAAGCTGTTCAAGAGCATCGTCGACCGTCTCGGTCTGGTGGGTGAAGATGGCAAAGGCCTCTACTTCATCGACAAGGAGCTGGCCGAACTGGCCAAGGGCGCCCCGGCCAGCATCATGGACAGCAACGCCTGATAGTCGTGGACACTTAGTGTTCAGCCAGTACAATAACGGCCCTTTTAAGGGCCGTTGTTTATTCTGGTGGGCAGCCACTATGGTTCTGTTCCGCCAGAGGCAATCTCGGTTCTGGCCAGGTGCCGTTTCTATTTTGATAAGTGAGTGATGATGAAGCAGGTCGATGTGGTGGTGATCGGGGCCGGTGCGGCCGGATTGATGTGTGCGGCGCAGGCGGGCTACCGTGGCCGCTCCGTGCTGGTGCTCGACAACGCCAAGAAGCCGGGCCGCAAGATCCTCATCAGTGGCGGTGGCCGCTGCAACTTCACCAACCATCAGGCTGGTGCTCACGCCTACCTGTCGGAGAATCCCCACTTCAGCAAGTCGGCGCTGGCTCGCTACACCCAGCAGGACTTTATCGATCTGGTGGATCGCCACGGGGTTAACTATCACGAGCGCACCCTGGGGCAGCTGTTCTGTCTCGAGAGTGCCAAGGATATCGTCGATGTGCTGCTCACCGAGTGTGACTGGGCCGGGGTGACCCTGCAGTTCCAGACCGAGATCCTCACCGTCAGCAAGCAGGACGAAGGCTTTGTGTTGACCACCAGCAAGGGTGAGATCGGCTGCCACTCGCTGGTGGTGGCGACCGGCGGTCTCTCCATGCCCAAGCTGGGCGCGACCCCGTATGGCTTCAAGCTGGCGGAGCAGTTCGGTCTCAAGGTGCTGCCGACCCGTGCCGGTCTGGTGCCCTTTACCCTCCATCAGGCGGAGAAAGAGGCCTTTGCCGATCTGGCGGGCATCAGCCTGCCGGTAGCGGTGACCGCCGAGGATGGCACCCGCTTCAAGGAGGCGATGCTGTTCACCCATCGCGGCCTCTCCGGCCCCGTCGTCCTGCAGATCTCCTCCTACTGGCATGCCGGCGAGAAGATCCACATCAACCTGCTGCCGGAGCTGGATATTCCGGCTGCCCTGCGTGAATGGGCGCAGGCGCACCCGGCGCAGGAGCTGAAAACCGTGCTGGGGCGCGAGCTGCCCAAGCGCTTCGTCGACAAGCTGGTGGAACTGGGTCTGCTGGTCAGCAAGCCGATGCGTCAGTACAACGAGCGGGAGCTGGAAGCGGTGGCCAACTTGCTGGGTGACTGGCAGATCCTGCCCAACGGCACCGAGGGGTATCGCACCGCAGAAGTGACCCTGGGTGGCGTCGATACCAACGAGCTCTCCTCCAAGACCATGGAAGCGCGCAAGGTGCCGGGCCTCTACTTCATCGGCGAAGTGGTGGACGTGACCGGCTGGCTCGGTGGCTACAACTTCCAGTGGGCCTGGTCTTCCGGTTGGGTAGCTGGCCAGTACTGCTGAGCTGCCCTTGTTCTCATCCACTTCAGATGCGGCCTCTCAGGCCGCGTTTTTTATGGTCGGCATTCCTCGCGGGCGATCCACTAGCCAGCCCAGAAGGGCCGCCCCTATACCCCCATGCTGAAGGCGAAACCGAACAAGAGGCCAGAGATGGTGCTGACCTTGCCGGGGACCAGATCCTAGGCATAGACCAGGATGGAGATCCAGATCACCCGCTTGCGACCCTCTCCTCCTGAACCTTGAAGGGTGGCAGGACCCCGGGCACCCGGTGCCGGGCGCCTCTAGTCTGGCCAGCACTCCTTGCCAACCTGGATGAATCTGGATTGATAGACGATCAGCTTCTGATTGCCCGGCTGACCGATCCTGGAGTTGTGATAGGTCTCGCCGGGCAGCAGGTACTTGCTGTCGGCCTCGCTGTCCGCCTGCTGACAACCCTGTTTGACCATGAACTCGAAGTAGGTATTGCCGGTATTGGTGATGCTGCCCTTTGCCGGATCCAGCTGGTATTCAAAACGTGACTGACGCGGGCGCACGACCAAGATGGATTGCAGAGCCAGCTTCACCTCTACGGTTCCCCGGCGCTGCGCCTGACCGCCTTCATCCACCTGGGCTGCCGGCGACTCGGTGAAGGTTATGCGATAGTAACGCTCCTGGCTATCCGCCGGTCCCTTGTAGTAGAGCTTGACGTTCTGTGCCTGCCTGCCGTGCAGCGTGAAGCGCTTGGGGGCAAACAACAGCTCACCGGGTATGGTGGGCACCGCGCGCCCTCTGGCCGTGGGATCGCTGATCTTCTCCATCTGCACTTCGTACACCTTGGGTGCGCCACTGTTGTTGGTCACGGTACGCGTGGTGAACTCTTCCTTCTGGTCCATGGCAACCGTCATCGCCCCGATGTCGATGGCCGTGGCCTGTGAGGCAAAGAGGCTGGCCAGCAAGGGCCAAAGAAGACGATGCATGTTGTGCTCCATTCTCAGCGCCAGGTTCCCTTGATGTTAATGGTGCCGCTTTGCTCTACCGCACCCTCCCATATCTCATCGTTGACGGTGCGCTGTACCCTGGGATCGGTCAGGTCAAATTCCAGCGTCAGTTGATAGAACCGCGTAATGCCTTTGCCGTTGATCGGATCGTTCCATTCCTGCGGTGGCTGGCTGTCTTGTATGCCCAATGCGCGAATATCTACCGGGGTCCGATCACAGCGAATGGCATGTCGGGAGGCGGCACCATGCGTCGCCGAATCGAATACCAGCCTGGTCGGTATTGGTACGGCCTGTTCGGAGGTGAACGTTCCGGTAGGATAAAAAGTGCAATACCCCTGGTAAGGGGCACCCTTATCCTGTGATATGGAGATCTCAAGCAGATCGGCACTGATGGGGCCACTATCCGAAATATTGTATGGGAAGCTCAATACATCTTTACCGACGCTGCCTTCCCTGTAAGGATTGGTTACTCCATCCGAAGATAGGATCGAGACGCTGAAATCCCGTGGTTTGATATGAATCTCAGTTGTACCGCTGAACTCATAATATCCACTCTCTGGAGCATATCCGTTTTTCATATTGAAGTTGATCAGGCTGCGAGTGAGCTGCTCTTGTAAACCCAGTCTCACGACCTGCTTGAAAAAGTTGCTAGACAAGAAAAGGTAGACAGACTGTTGCCCCCTTAAGTAACTGATATTGTAACGAGAACCCTTATTTGCCCAGTTCTTTAGATCTGCGCTCATTTGCAGGTCGGCTGTGCCTATGGCGCTATTTAGCGAGCTGTTTTTAACATTGGTATACATATAAGGCTCGCTATAGCTCTGGCTACCATCTTCATTGAAATTGTAATCAAGAAATCGACACAAAATACCGTCTCGAGTACCCAGCCTGTAGTTCTCGCAACCCTGTGAACCCGGCAATACGTAAGGTGTTCCATTGCTGTCTACGATCACCTCGCTAATTGCGTTGGTTTGTATGAAGCGTAAATGTCCGGCCTTCTTGTGCTGCATGTTCCTCACATACCAATTACCGCTGTTCTGATCGACACAGCGTTCTCCCGCAGCAGCATCATATTTGAGCGTGGTCCTGCACAGATTCATTTCCCTGTTCAGAATAGCCCCAACGGGCATTACCCGCAGATAGTCGAAGAAGCCTGGACTCAGCTTGCCATGGCCCCATCCAGCGGATGCCCCCATGAGCCCGAAAAAGCCGAGATCATCGACAACGGCCGGCTTGTTGACTGCCTCTGCCGTGTCGGGATCGCAACGGGTATATGTCATGATGCACCGCTGGTTGACATAAGGTCGACGGATGGGGCCGTTCTCCCACATGTCGACGTTCCAGTTGTTGATATCGGTGTTGTACCCGTTATCAACGTACGCCAGACTCACCTGTCCATTTCCTTTGAGCGAGGTCCAGGCATTCGCACCGGTCAGTCGTGGATCCAGTGCATCGGTTGGCGCAACAAACAGGTTGTTGTCTTCCTGGTTTTCAATGAACAGGAAATTGCGAAGTGGTGCATTCGGCCAGACGGTTTTGGAGACAGCTGCACTGCCCTGCTGAGCCCAGCCAGTACCAAGCGCAATGACCAATAGCAGTCTGTGTGTGATTTTCATGATCAATATTTCCTCACCATGGCATAGGTGGGCAGTCCCTGGCAGGTTACGACTCCGACCCAGGCCGCGCCCGTGTGTCTTGCAAGATCCAGCTCGGCTTCACAGAAGTCACTCCCCTGGCGGAAGGTCAGCAAGGGATTGGCCTTGTCCACATCCAGAGAAAATTCGCCAGCGTCGTTAGTAACCGTGGTCCCGATATGGTTGTCAATGCGGGCGTTGGCCAGCAGTGAGCCATCCTCTGCCTTGAGTACGCCGAAGACAGTTATCATCTCCTTGACGCTATCGCTTGCATCCAGGGTGGCGACGTTGCCGGGGAACAGGGTGTAGCGCTGCTTGCCGGTATTGATGTCATAGCTGTCTTTCCCCGTCTTGCTGTTGAGCAGCTCAACCTCGTATTCCTGATATGGGGAGAGGGCGAGGAAGGTCTGTTCCCCTTGCAGGGGGTAGTCCTGCCCATTCACCTTGGCGATCATCTTCCCTTCACGGGCGATCCCGGTATTGATGATCAAGCCCGCACCCGAGGCACTCCGGCTCGATGCGGTCACGGCATTTTCCGTGGTGGCCAGGGCGCCCCGTGCAATGAGGTTGCCGTTGATGTCACCGCCATGGCCGCGGCCCAGCGTCATGGTGCCGCCCATGGCACTGTGCTCGAAACCCAGGGTGCCGGAGAGAGCCGTATTGTGCTCATCGCTGCCGTGCACCATGCGCGAGGCATTGAATGCCGCCAGATTGATGACGCCGTCCATGCGTTTCTGGTAGCTGAGGTTGGCCGTTGTCTGACCCTGTTCGTTGCTGCTCATGCCAAAGCTGAACAGGTTGTCGAACGGAATCGAATAATCCAGGGTGACACTCTTGTTACTGAAGCCATTGAGGGTGCCACTGTCACTCTGCAGGCTGGCGCGCAGCGACAGGTTGCCGTATCGACCCGCATAGAGGTGCTGGTAGTAGTCTGCATAGCTGCGATCGCTGTTCATCTGGCGATCGTGCTGGGTGTTGAAGGTCAGCTGACCCAGTCCGCTGATCCAGCCACCCAGGTTGAGCGTGATGCCGGCGGAGTAGAGCTCGGTATCGCCCACCATCAGGGTGCTGCCAGTCTTCAGCTTCTCCTGGCTGATCCACAAGGAGGCGTAGTCGTGGGCCTGCAGGGAGAGGCTGGAGGCCAATCGCCACGAACGATCCGAAGCCAGCATGCTTTGCAGCTGTGTGCCGAGGCGATCGGTGACCTGCCAGCTTGCGCGCGCCTCGCCTACCGCAGCTTCCTTGAAGGCATAGGTAGTGGTGGCTAGTTCAATGGTGCCCAGCGAACGCGCCAGCGATACGCCAAACAGGGGGGAATCGCCGCTGTTTTGGGTACCTTCCATCATGCCTCCCCACCATTGCCAGCCCCACTCCTTGGTAAAACCGAGGTTGCCGCCGAGCTTGGTGACACGCTGTGTCGTGGTGCTGGTCAGCCGTCCATCCACATGGACTTCGACCGTGACGTTGTAGACACCGTTGGGGAAAGCAGAGGTATCAAGGCTCTGGTTGCCGATAGCCAGGTTTTGCAGGCCGATCAGGCGTCCATCCCTATAGACTCTGGCCTCGCCATTGGCGGGCATGAAAACTTGTACCGGCGTGGTCGATTCGTTGGCCGTCTGTTTGCGAGACTGCGCCTGGTTGCCATAGGACGCCCCGTAGATGCGGCCCGTGGTCAGGCCCGTCACCACCCCCAGGGTCTGCAGGTCCCACGTTGACACCATGCCTGCCGCGATGCGGCGATCATCGAGATCCCGTTCGTACATGGCGCGGTAGATATCTCCGGTCTGCTCAGGCTTACCCAGATTGTAAAGGGAGGCGTCCATGGCGACATGATGGGCACCTAGCCCGACGGTGCTGTCCAGTTGCAGGAAATTGGAGTCGCTGTGACCGCTTTGCGGGTTGCTGATGAAGGAGTAGCCCAAGTTGTAGCGATGCACCCCCGTCAAGGTATCGACCGTCGGGGTCAATGCCACCCGGTTGTCTGGCTGCTTGGCCTGGCCAAATGCTTCTCGCGAGACCCTAATGGTCAACAGCATGGCTACGAGGTCCAGCTGCATGCTCGCATTGGCATCGAGCCGCAGGCTGCCATCTGCAGAAAAGGTGCGTTGCTGTTTGCTGGAGAGCATGGCAGTGAGGGCGTCGTTTAGCAGTCCTTGCTGCTGGCCGGCACTGAAATCAAGGTGCAGCAAATGCAGTTTGCCGTCCTGGAGCAAAAGGGTGGCGTTGCCGATGGAGCCATCGGTCAGGGTGTCGATCCGATTGTCCTCATCCGTGTATTGGAGGCGCACCGGCACCGCCAGCCCCTCTTCCAGTGCACTAGCAAAGCTGGCGGGAATGATGACGTTGGCGATCCTGAGGGGGGCTGTGGCGCTGGCCGGGGCTGACAGCACGATCAGCCATGAGAGTGGCAACAGCCAGGCTTTCTTCAACATATCGAGCACCATGGTTCCAGATGTCGGCAACGGGGCCTCGTCACCCTGCGAGGGGCGAGGACAGTACCGGTAAAAAGAGGTTATTTGACGATGACGAATTCCTGACCCAGCCACAGGCCCAAGTGGCTCTTTTTGTCATGCATGTCGACCTGCTTGAACCGGCGCTGCTTGCCCGGTAGGTCGTAGTAGGTCTCCTTGCACAACTCCTGGCTTTTCAGGCAGGGGCCGTACGCCACGGTGCGGTAGGAGGCATTGCCCTTGTTGGTCAGGGTGTCGCCCTTCAGGTCGTAGGAAAATCGCTGCTGGCGCGGCGTCACCACCAGGATTGTGCCTATCTGGGCCGAGGTGGTGGCGACCGCCTGCCGACGTTCGCTACGCTGATCGTCTGCGGAGAGGGCGGTGTCCAGCCAGCGGATGCGGTAGTAACGCTCCTTGTCATCTTGTGGGCCCTTGTAAAAGAACCTCACGTTATTTTTGGCATTGGCGGGCAGCATCATCCGGCTGGGCGACAGCATCAGTTCACCGCTCACCTCCATGGGGATCTCCCGTCCCCCCTCTTCCGGGGAGGAGATGCGCGTGACCGTGACCGTGACCAGCCTGGCCTGGTCGCTGCCATTTTCGATCTGCTTGGCGACTTCCTGGCTGTCTGCGTCGATGAAGGTGGTCACGGCGCCGACATTGATTGCCTGGCTGATGCCGGGAATGAGCAGCAACCATATGGCTATGATTTTCAGATTCATGGGATGTCTCGAGAGTAAAAAGGGCCCCGCAGGGCCCCGAATGGTATGCGGTGAATGACTCAGACCCAGTTCGCAACGAACTCGACGTTGACTTCGCCGCTCCACAGGCCATCCGGCAGGGCATCAAAGGTGGTGGTGCTGCCGTTGGCGGTGGCGCTCTCGATGTTGAAGGTGAAAGAACCCTGGGCCGTGGTGCGCTGCGCATCGTTCTGGAAGCCGTTGGCGATGGGGGAGAGGTTGCCACCAGTGATGCCGGCCGCCGTGTCGATCAGCGTGGTATAGGCGGTGGTGCTGACCGGTGCGCCGCCCCACAGCACGCCCACGTCGACAGTGGAATCGCCACCCAGGTGATTCAGAGTGCCGTTGAGCTTTTTCGCCTTCAGGGTGAAGGAGGTGGCGCTGGCATCCCCCTTGATGGCGACATCGAACAGGCCGTTGACGGTGTTGAACCCCTTGATCCCTTCTGCATATTGGAAGGAGAGGCTGGAGAGCGGGGTTACCACCAGCTCGGAGGTGGTGTCTTTCTTTGCGGTGGCCTGCCAGGTAGCTACGGCGGAGGCTTCCACGGCAGCTTGAGCGGTAGCGGCAAAGCCCAGTCCAGCGATGGTCAGTGCAATCAGAGTCTTCTTCATTACGATATTTCCTATATGTTTTCTGATAGGCGGCGCAGGCCACCTAGTTGATTGATTGCCCGCCATGGGCATCTCATTGCCCCCGGTGACGATTTGACCAAGGGAGGCAGCCGGCCTTGGAACATGTTGTTCCTCGGACCAGCTCGTTTTTTCTTCGACTAAGATAGCGATAGGACTTGCCTGGATCGATTGATTGCTGCGTAGGAAAAATCTTAAAGGGGTGGGGAGGTAGTGATGGGGAGCTAGGAATCCGCCGTAGTAAACTCGGCTGGCAGAGAGGGTAAACGAAGTACAGAATAAATAACCGATTGATAAATATATGAAAAATAATAAGGATATAATCAGCGCCAGCTTTAAAATTTGTGATTTATTAGTTTTTAACATCTTATGAACATCAAGGGGGCTGTATGGTATAGCTGCTTGATTTATAGTTAATATACTACTTGGGAAGGACTAAACAGCAGGTTTATATATGTCAAAGATATTGATTGTAGATGATCACCCAGCAATAAGAATGGCTGTGAAAATGCTGCTTGAACAGGATGGACATCATGTTTTAGCAGAGGTTGATAATGGTGTTGATGCTATTTCTGCAGCCAAGATAAACCGACCCGATATCGTGGTTCTTGATATTGGAATTCCCAAGCTGGATGGTATCGAAGTCATTAAAAGACTCAAGCTGCTGGATATAGGTACCCGGATCTTGGTGCTGTCTGCCCAATCGACCCACCATATTATGGTGCGTTGTCTGCAAGCCGGTGCTGAGGGTTTTTTGTCCAAGCTGGATGATTTGTCTTTATTGAAGGATGCGATAGCAAAAATAGAAAAGAAGCTGCTCTACTATCCTCGTGAGGTAATTGCCGGCGCCAGACATGCCCATACCGTCGATCGCGAGGATCTGCTCTCCAGCCTCTCTTCCCGGGAGATGAGCGTGCTGTTGCAGATTTGCCAGGGCCATGCCAACAAGCAGATTGCCCAGAGCATGCTGCTGAGCGAGAAAACCGTCAGCACTTACAAGACCCGGCTGATGAAGAAACTCAACATCACCAACATCGTCGATCTGATCAGTCTGGCCAGACGGCAGAAGCTGTTGTGAGCGCGATGAAACCACTGCTGTTACTGCTCGTTCTGATCTGTGCTTGGCCATTGTCGGCCAGGGCGCAAGCAGAGCCGCTGCTGCAAGTCTATTCGCGGGATGGCGGGGAGTACCTAGATGCCAGCCCCTTGCCGCTGCACGGGGAGGAGTGGCGTTGGCTGCAGGAGCGTGAGCGGCTGATCCTGGGGGTGCCAAGACCCGATAATCCCCCCATGGACATCACCCTTCGTGCCAATGCCTATGAGGGGGTGACGGCCGACATCGTCGGCATGCTCACCCATTTACTGCATATCCAGATCCTGGTGAAGGGATACCCCTCCAGAGCGGCCGCCATCGAGGCGCTCAAGCGCGGGGAGATCGACTTGCTGAGCGCCTCGAACACTTATGAGCAAGAGCAGCAACTCCTGTTGACCGATAAATATATTGCAGATGATCCCGCCATTTATAAAAATATCGCTATAAGGGAACGAGAAATAAAGTCGGTGGCAGTCCCCGAGTATTATTTGCCATATACGGACATCATGCGCTATTTGTCAGATTATAAAGTGAAAATATATCCCTCCCGTTATAGTGCGCTCTCCGCCGTGGCTTATGGCCAGGCGGATGCTGTCATGGTGGATATGATCTCTGGTAACTTTATCGTCAACAAATTTTATCAGAGCAGCATTCAATTATTGAAGCCGCTTTATATCAATACCAATGGTTTTGCCTTTGCGCTCAATCCCAAAGACCGGCGACTCAAGAGAATAATAGACATAGCGCTGGGGGAGATCCTAGAGAGCAAGCGGGCGGAAGTGGCCAAGCGCTGGAATGGGGGAGGCCTCTCCATCGGTGCCAGCAAGGTCGGGTTGAGCCGCGAGCAGTGGGAATGGCTGGGCAGGCGGGAAAATATCCGGATTGCCGTCAACAGCGGCGTGCCACCCCTCAGCTTTCTCGACGTCAATGGCACCATGCATGGAGTGGTCGCCGATCTGCTGCAGGTCATTCGCGCTAAGCTGGGGGTGGAGATCGAGGTCGTGCCCGTCAAGACGCCCGAGCAGATGACCCAGCTGCTGGATGGCGGTCTGGTGGACGTAGGCGTACTGAGTCCGTCGGCGGATCGCAGGAACCGCTATCTGTTCAGCAGGGCCTTTGTCCTCGAGCCCCTGTCCTACGTGGTGGGGCTGCGGCACAAGGGCATATCGCCCGATACCTTGCTCAAGTCCGGTACCGTGGCTGAGATCAAGGGGTATATCACGACGCAAGTTGTCTCGGAGGCTTACGGCAGGCTGACGACACGGCAGTTCGACAGAATTGAAGATGCGTTGCGCTGCGTGGCAACGGAAGTGTGCGACGTGACCGTGCTGCCGCTGCGGGTGGCCAAGTACTACATCAACAGCAAATTCCCCGACAGCCTGATCATCACGGGGGAATTGTTCGAATCCATTCCTATCGGTGCCGCCTTTGCGGTGTCACCCGATCATCAGATATTGCGGGACATCCTAGACAAGATCATCGCCATCATTCCTCCTGATGAGCTGGAGGGGCTCTCCAACCGCTGGCGGGTCAGTGCCCAGCAGGAGTCCATCTCCTGGCAGGAGTTGGTGCGGGAGTTCGGGGGCTTCATCGCGCTGATCCTGCTGTTGACTCTTTGGGTCGGCCTGTGGGGATTGTCGCTGCGCAAGCAGGTGCGTGAGCGGCGGCAGGTGGAGGGGGCGCTGAGCACCCAGCTCAAGTTCATTGCCGACCTGGTGGACGGGACGCCCCACCCCATCTATGCGCGGGATCTGGAAGGGGGGCTGGTCCTGTGCAACAGCAGTTACGCGAGCTTCTTTGGGGAACCCAAGGTCAGTCTGCTTGGTACGGGGCTGGATGACGTGCGAACGCGCTGGCCTTTTCTTGTCCCCCTGCTCGCAGACCTGGCCCTCTCCCGGAAGACCGGGCTTCCACAGGAGGGAGACCATCGCCTGATCATGCCAACGGGCGCAGTGGATGTGTACCACTGGGTGCAGCCTTATTACGATCTCGAAGGCAAGGTGCAGGGGGGCGTGGGGGGCTGGATCGACGTCAGTGAACGGGTGCGCCTGCTGGATGAGCTGGCGGTGGCCAGCCAGGAGGCCCAGGAGGCCAACCGCGCCAAGAGCACCTTCCTAGCGACCATGAGCCATGAGATCCGCACCCCCATGAATGCCATCATCGGCTTGCTGGAGCTGGCCCTCAAGCGGGGTAGGTTGCACGAGGAGGATCAGGCGTCCCTCACCATTGCCCATGGCTCGGCAAAGGATCTGCTGAGCCTTATCGGCGACATCCTAGATATCTCCAAGATAGAGTCCGGCCGGTTCGAGCTGGCGCCTGAGCCCCACGACATCGTGGCCCTGACCGAGTCGGTCGTCACCGTCTTCACCGCACTGGCCAGGCAGAAAAACCTGCGGCTGGAGCTGGTGACGGGAGAGGCGCACTGGGTAGAGATAGATGGCCGTTGCTACAAGCAGATCGTCTCCAACCTTATCAGCAACGCCATCAAATACACCGAGCGGGGGTCGGTCAGGGTGATGTTGGGCTCCAGGGTCAGCGACGGCTGGTGTACTCTGCAGCTCGTCATCAGGGATACCGGCATAGGGATAGCACCCGCTGAGCAGGCTCGGCTGTTCCAGCCGTTCAGCCAGGCCAGCCAGCCAGAGCACATTCAGCAGTCCGGCACCGGTCTGGGCCTGATGATCTCGCGCTCCCTGTGCGAGTCCATGGGTGGCTCCCTGGTGCTGGAGAGCGAGCTCGGGCAGGGGACCCTGGTCTGCGTCGAGATGAAGTTGCCCATGGCCGCGGCCGTGGTGCCGCCCCCGTCTGCCGACCGGGGACAGGCCGTGGAGGAAGGGCGAAGGCTGAAGGTTATGGTGGTGGACGATCACCCCGCCAATCGCCTGCTGGTGACCCAGCAACTGGCCTATCTGGGGCATGAGGCCAAAGCCGTGGCCTCGGGGGAGGAGGCCCTGCAGGAGCTTGCCGATACCCGGGTGGATGTCGTCATCACCGACTTCAACATGCCAGGCATGAACGGCTTCGAACTGACGCGGCAATACCGGGCGCTGGAGCGGCGCCAAGGCTGGCCGCGCTGCGTGATCCTCGGGCTGACGGCCGATGCGCGTCAGGAGCAGATCAACGAGGGGCAGTCGGCGGGCATGGATGACTGCCTGTTCAAGCCGATCGGACTGGAGGCGCTCGCTCAGAGCCTGCGGCGACATATGCAACGTGAAGATCAGAGCCACATTGCCACCTGCATGCGGGAGATAAGGCAATACCTCGGGCCGCTGACGGCGCACCAGTCGACCCTGATGGTGCCTCTGCTGGCCGAGTTTGTCCGTGCCAGTGATGACGACCTGCTGGGTCTGCAGGAGGCGGCACAGGCGGGGGACGTCGGCCGCTTCATGGACAAGGTGCATAGGCTCAAGGGCGGCGCCAGGATCATGGGTACCCTGAAACTGGTCGCCACGTGCGGTGAGATAGAGTCCTGGACACTCGACGAAGAGACGCTGCCGGCAGCGCTGGCACGGCTGCGCCAGGACTACGAGGTGGTCAGGCTGGCCGCCACTCGGCTCCAGAACGTGGACGAGTAAACCTGAAGGCATGCGGGGCATGCCTTCAGACTGCTCAACCGAGCCAGTAGACCATCAGCTCATAGGCGGCCTCACCCACCTGGTCCGGCCTGGCTGAGGGGGCCTGATAACTCAGGTAGTAGCGGGTCGCCTGTGTCAGGGGCAGGGGATGGGTTTCGGAGAGCGGTTGTCCATTTAGGGTCAAATGGATTTTTTTGCCGTCTTGCTGTGGCAGGGTGCCATAGAGTTTGCGGGCTTGCAGTCGATAGGTGGTGTTGAAATCCGGGTGACTGAGGTCGGCAGCCAGGCTCTGGACGGGGGCCTGTACCGGGTCCGAGTTGATGGGCTGGAAGCCGGGGTGGGTGAGGGATACTTCCATGTTGGTCTCTTTGCTGGCGGTGGCTTGCCAGTTCAGCTGGCCCACCTGCGCATTGGCGTGAACGGCGGCGCTGCTGCAGCCAATCATCAATGCCAGCACCATGTTTTTCTGAAACATAGTTATCTCCTGTGTCGGACTGGGCTCCACTTGGCGGGAGCCTACTCTTATCGGCCACCATTCCAGAAAGCTGAACCCGTCAGCTGATATTCGGCAATGAGCCAGCAGGAGATAAGGGGTATGATCTTGCACCTCGATACATCTCTTTTCCATTGATACGGGATCTCACTCTTGCTTGAAAATCAGATGATGCTGCTGGCGGTGTTCGAACGGGCGGCGCTGATGCTGATGACCCTCTTCTTCCTGACCCGCACCCGGCCGTTCCAGCGGCTGTTCCAGAAGCGGGATCACACCCCGGCTGAGCTGGTGCTGGTAGCCTCCATCTTCTGTTTGTTTGCGGTGTTCAGTACCTACACCGGCATTCCGGTGGAGGGGGCGCTGATCAATGTGCGGATCATCGCCATCATCTCCGGCGGCATCCTGTTTGGCCCCTGGGTCGGCATTCCGGCCGGGGTTATCTCCGGCCTGCACCGCTACCTCATCGACATGGATGGCCACACCTCCATCCCGTGCCTTATCGCCAGCATCATCGCCGGTCTGCTCGCCACCTGGTTGCATCTGCGCTGCCGCAAGTCGCGGCTCTGGCTCTACGGCATTCTGGCGGGGATGCTGTGTGAAGGGCTCACCATGCTGCTCATCTGGCTGCTGACCGAGCCGCACGAGGTGGGCGTCGAGATCGTCAGCCATATCGCTTACCCGATGATCGCCGGGGCACTCTGCATCGGCCTCATCATCAAGCTGGTGCAGGATCTGGATGACGAGAAGGAGCTGATTGCCGCCAAGCAGGCCAAACTGGCGCTCGATATCGCCAACAAGACGCTGCCCTTCTTCCAGAACATCGACCGCCACTCCCTGAGCCAGGTCTGCGCCATTATTCGCAGCGAGATCAGTGCCGACGCGGTGGCCATTACCGACACCCGTGATGTGCTGGCCTATGTCGGGGTGGGCAAGGATTACTACGAGCTGGAGGAGCACCACGCCATCAGCGGCATGACCCAGCAGGCGGTGCTGCTCGACCAGATCATCATCAACAACGATCTGCGCCAGTATCATCTCTCCGATTTCCACTCGGTCATCATAATTCCGTTGCGGGAAAACGGCGCGGTGAGCGGCACCCTCAAGATCTACTACCGCCGCACCCACAGCATCACCAGCTCCCTGCGGGAGATGGCGGTGGGCCTCTCCCAGCTCATTTCCACCCAGATGGAGGTGTCGCGCATCGAGCAGCTCAAGGAGATGACCCGCAAGGCGGAGTTCACCGCGCTGCAGAGCAAGATCAACCCGCACTTCCTGTTCAATGCCCTCAACGCCATCTCATCCTTGATCCGCATTCGCCCCCAGCAGGCGCGCCAGCTCATTGCCAATCTGGCAGACTACCTGCGCTACAACCTCAACAAGGGGGATGAACTCATCGACATTCAGGAGGAGCTGCAGCAGGTGCGTGACTACGTGGCCATCGAGCAGGCCCGCTTCGGCGACAAGCTGGAGGTGGTGTTCGAGGTGGACGATGTACACATTCAGGTGCCGAGCCTGCTGTTGCAGCCGCTGGTGGAAAACGCCATCCTGCACGGCATTCAGCCCCGCAGCGCGCCGGGTCGGGTCACCATCGAGGTGAAGCAGCTGGCGGGCGGCATCCGGGTAGCGGTGCGGGACACCGGTTACGGCATCAGTCAGGCGGTGATCGACGGGGTGGCCGCCGGTCGGGTGGAGAGCCGCAGCATCGGTCTGATGAACGTGCATCAGCGGGTCAAGCTGCTCTATGGCGACGGTCTGCACCTCAAGCGGCTGGAGCCGGGTACCGAAGTGAGTTTCTATCTGCCGGATCAGGAGTCGATGCCATGCTGAGTGCCATCATGGTTGAGGATAAGTGTGTGCCGCGAGAGGTGTTGTCATGCTGAAAGCCATTATTGTCGAAGATGAATATCTGGCTCGCGAGGAGTTGATCTATCTGGTGAATCAGCACAGCCAGATCGAGATAGTTGCGAGCTTCGAGGATGGGTTGGAGGCGTTCAAATACCTGCAGGATCATGAGGTGGATGTGGTGTTTCTGGATATCCAGATCCCCTCCATCGATGGCCTGTTGCTGGCCAAGAACCTGCACAAGTCGAGTCATCCGCCCCACATCGTCTTCGTCACCGCCTACAAGGAGTTTGCGGTGGAGGCGTTCGAGCTGGAGGCGTTCGACTACATCCTCAAGCCCTACAACGAGCCCCGCATCATCAATCTGCTGCAAAAGCTCGAGCATGCGGGCAAGTCGCAACCAGCCACCACGGGGGAGGCGGGCGCTGAGGGGAGCAGCCCGCACAATCGCACCGTCAATCTGGTGAAGGGGGAGCGCATCATCGTCACCCCCTGCGAGCAGATCTACTACGCGGAAGCCGACGAGAAGCTCACCTATGTCTACACCCGCGATGATCGCTACGTGATGACCATGACCATCAGCGAGTTTGTCAGCCGCCTGCCTGCCGAGGGCTTCTTCCGTTGTCACCGCTCCTACTGCGTCAACATCAACAAAATCCGCGAAATCGTCCCCTGGTTTAACAGCACCTATCTCATCCGGCTCCATGATCTGCCGTTCGAGGTGCCGGTCAGTCGCAGCAACATCAAGGCGTTCCGTCAGCTGATGCGGCTCTGATTGTCATTCATTCCCGTCGATCTGCATTTCATGCCTTAATCGATCGGCGCGAACTGCGTCTTGCCTATAGTGGCCTCAATTTCCTTAAGGCCATCGACCGAGACGCATCATGACCAAAGAGATGAACCGCACCCGGTACCTGACACTGATCGGTACCATCATCACCCAGTTCGCACTGGGTTCTGTCTACACCTGGAGCCTGTTCAACGCCCAGCTCTCCGACAAGCTGGACGAGCCGGTGAGTCAGGTTGCTTTCGCCTTCGGCCTGCTCAGCCTGTCGCTGGCGGTCGCCTCCTCCATGGCGGGCAAACTGCAGGAGCGGTTCGGGGTGCGCAACGTGACCCTGGGGGCTGGCGTGCTGCTCGGCATCGGTTTCTTCCTCACCGCCCATGCCAGCAATCTGGCCATGCTCTACCTCTGCGCGGGCATTCTGGTCGGTTTTGCCGACGGTACCGGCTACCTGATGACCCTCTCCAACTGCGTGAAGTGGTTCCCGGAGCGCAAGGGGCTGATCTCCGCCTGCTCCATCGGTGCCTATGGTCTCGGCAGTCTCGGTTTCAAATATATCAACCTGCTGCTGCTCTCCAGCTCCGGCCTTGAGACCACCTTCCAGCTGTGGGGCTTGATTGCGATGTCCATGGTGCTGGTGGGCGGCATGCTGATGAAGGATGCGCCCAAGCAGGCCGCCTCCGTGCAGCAGAGCGAGAGCCGTGACTTCACTCTGGCCGAGGCGATGCGCAAACCACAGTACTGGATGCTGGCGCTGATGTTCCTCACCGCCTGCATGAGCGGCCTCTATGTCATCGGCGTGGCCAAGGATATCGGCGAGAAGATGGTGGGTCTGCCTGCCGTGGTCGCTGCCAATGCCGTCGCCATCATCGCCATGGCCAACCTGGGTGGCCGTCTGGTGCTGGGGATCCTCTCCGACAAGATGTCCCGCATCCGGGTCATCACCATCGCCCAGCTGATTACCCTGGCGGGCATGGCGCTGCTGCTGTTCGTGCCGCTCAATGCCAACCTCTTCTTCGTGGCGGTGGCCTGTGTGGCGTTCAGCTTCGGTGGCACCATCACCGTCTACCCCTCGCTGGTGAGCGACTTCTTCGGTCTCAACAACCTGACCAAGAACTACGGCGTCATCTATCTGGGCTTTGGTCTGGGCAGCATCATCGGCTCCATCGTGGCCTCCCTGTTTGGCGGCTTTATGGCGACCTTCCACCTGATCCTGGTGTTGCTGGTGGTGGCGCTGGTGCTCTCCCTCACCATCCGCCTGCCGGCACCGGTAGCGGTGGAGCGGGCCTGATAAGTCTCCCTGCCACAGCAAGCAAAAACAGAGACCCGGGCCATGCCCGGGTCTTTGCATTTCCGATGGTCGATCAGCACGGCGCCAGCCCCAGCAGCTGGCGGGCCTGACGGCAGCGCTCCTCCACCGTTGGCCACTCATCACCGGTTACCGTGATATGGCCCATCTTGCGGCCGGGGCGGGGTTCGCCCTTGCCGTAGAGGTGCAGATGCAGGCCGGGCAGCGCCAGCAGGGCGGCCCAGTCTGGCGTACCCTTCTGCCAGAGATCCCCCAGCAGGTTGATTAACAGGGCGGGGCGCACGGCGATTTGCTCCGGCAGCGGCAGATCGCACAGGGCCCGCACCTGCAACTCGAACTGGCTGCATGCGGCGTTGTCGAGGCTGGGATGACCCGAGTTGTGGGGGCGGGGCGCCAGCTCGTTGACCAGCAGGCGCCCCTCCACCAGAAAGAACTCCACCGTCAGTACCCCGACGTAATCGAGGGCGGCAATCAGTCGCTCAGCGATCCCTTTGGCCTCGCGCTCCAGCGTTGGCACATTGGCCGGGGAGCGGGTCTGGTCCAGAATGCCACCGCTGTGCCAGTTCTGCACCAGCGGCAGGGCGCTGATGGCGCCGCTCGGGCTGCGGGCCAGGGTCAGGGCAAACTCCCCCTCCAGCGCCAGCCGTTGTTCCAGCACGCAGGGCACGCCACTAGCTGCCAGCGCCGTCGCCAGCTCATCCAGATTACTCACCTGCCACTGTCCCTTGCCGTCGTACCCTTCGCGGGCCGTCTTGAGGATGGCGGGCAAGAGTTCGCTGGCCTGTGCGGGGATAGGCTCTTCCGGAAGTAGCGCCAGATAGGGGGCGACCGGGATGTCAGCTCCGCGCAGAAAGGCTTTCTCCTCGCGGCGATCCTGACAGATTCGCACCGCGCTGGCGCCCGGGCGTACCGGTTTTTGTTTTTCGAGCAGCGCGAGGGTGGCGGCGGGCACGTTCTCGAACTCGCAGGTAATGGCTTCGCAGCGGCTGGCCAACTCGACCAGTGCCCCAGTGTCGTCATAGGGGGCGACAATATGATGATCGGCGGCGGCACCGGCGATGCTGGCGGGATCGGGATCCAGCACCACCACCTTGTAGCCGAGGCGGTGGGCGGCCATCACGAAGTAGCGGCCGAGCTGGCCGCCCCCCAGCATGCCGAGGGTGGCGGGAGGCAGGATCATGTCGGCTCCTCCAGCGTGAGGGCAAGCACCCGGTCGCGCTCGCGGGTGCGGAAGTCGTCGAGCTGCTGCCGGTAGTGGGGGGCGTCGTCATCCCGGGCGACCGAGAGCAGGGAGACCGCAAACAGGGCGGCGTTGGCAGCCCCCGCCTCGCCGATGGCGAAGGTGGCGACCGGCACGCCTTTAGGCATCTGCACGATGGAGAACAGGGAGTCCATCCCCTTGAGATGACGGGAGGGGATGGGCACCCCCAGCACCGGCAATGTGGTCTTGGCGGCGACCATACCCGGCAGGTGGGCGGCGCCACCGGCCCCGGCGATGATGGCGCGCAGACCGCGCTCGCGGGCAGTGGCGGCATACTCGAACAGCAGATCCGGGGTGCGATGGGCCGATACCACCTGTGCCTCGTAGGGCACGCCGTGCTCCTTGAGGATGCGGGCGGCGGCCTGCAGCACGGGCCAGTCGGAGTCGGAGCCCATTACCAAGCCGATCAGGGGAGGGGTGTTCATGTGTATTGGTTCCTTGCTGTTAAACGTTTGCTTTTGGTAAACAAAAAGAGCCGGCAAGCCGGCTCAGAATTTTTCGGGTCGCACGATTTCGACCGGTTGCAGAAAGGCGATCATGGCGTAATCGGGGTAGTAACGACTCTGCAGATGGGCCAGCAGCCGCTCCGCCTGCTCCCGGCTGCAGATGGCCTCCAGCCGGATGTTGCCGCTCTCGCTCCAGCTGGCGTTGCGCTCGCCATGATCGCCACGACCGCGGGCATCTGTGATGGTGTAGCCGCGCAGCCCCTCGCGGGTGAGGGTGCGCAGCAGGGTCGGCTCCAGATTGGCTTCCGTAATGACGGTCAGCAGGGTGCGGGTCTCGGTCTGCATGTGGCTACTCCGTGAAGTGGCGGGCCCAGCTGTGGTAGAGCGGGATCCCCAGCATGATGTTGAACGGGAAGGTGACCCCCAGCACGGCGCTGAGGGACAGCCCCGGGTTGGCCTGAGGCACGGCGATGCGCATGGTAGCCGGCACGGCAATATAGGAGGCGCTGGCCGCCAGGGTCGCCAGCAGGGTTAGTCCGCCGAGGGAGAGGCCCATCAGCTGGCCAGCTGCCAATCCCAGTCCCGCCGAGGCGAGCGGCATCAAGAGGGCGAAGCCGAGCAGGAAGAAGCCATGCTTGCGTAAGTCCTGACACTGACGGGCGACAATAAGGCCCATCTCCAGCAGGAACAGCGCCAGCGCCCCTTTGAACAGGTCGACAAACAGCGGTTTGAGCGGGGCAATCCCGTCCGGCCCGGCCAGATAGCCGATGGCCATGCCGCCGAGCAGCAGGGTTACCCCTTTGCCGAGGAAGGTCTCGTGGGCCAGCATGCGCCAGCGGGTCTCGCGACTGATGCCGCGGGCGAGCACTATGCCCACCAGAATGGCCGGGATCTCCATTACAGCCAAGAAGATGGAGAGCTGGGATTCAAAGCTGATGCCCCGCTCGGTGAGCCAGTTCACCCCGACCGCAAAGGTGGCGACGCTGACCGAACCATAGTGGGCGGCGGTAGCGGCGGCATCCACCCGGTTCATCTTGAGGCGCAGCACGGCAAAGCCGAGCAGGGTCTGCACCACGCCGAGCAGGATCACCAGCGCAAGTTGCGGCAGCAGGGGTTGCAGGGATTGCTGGGCCAGACCGACGCCGCCCTTGAGGCCGATGGCCAGTAGCAGAAAGAGAGAGAGGGTGTCGTAGAGGGCGGGCGGCAGCTTGAGCTCGGAGCGCACCAAACCGGCCAGCAGACCAAACAGAAAGAAGAGTACAACAACGTCCAGCATGATGGTTCGCAGGGCAGTTCAGATAATGTTTGCATGCTAGAGCCCGCAATGTTTCGATAAAATCAGATTCTCGCTGATGGTTGTTCGGTAAAAACTGATAGGGAACGGCATGCTCAACTACAAACAGCTCTACTACTTCTGGCATGTGGCGCGCTGCGGCAGCGTGACGCAGGCCGCCGAACAGCTGCATCTCACGCCGCAGACCATCAGCGGTCAGGTGGCCGAGCTGGAGCAGTCCCTCGGGGTGGCGCTGTTCAACCGGGTGGGGCGGCGTCTGGTGCTGACCGCTGCGGGTCGGCAGGCGCAGGAGCAGGCGGGGGCGATTTTCTCGCTCGGCGCCGAGCTGGAGCACACCCTGCGCCACGCCAGTCAGGAGCTGACAATGCAGGTGGGGATCGCCGATTCGGTACCCCGCACCCTGGCGTTCGAGCTGCTGGCTCCGGCTATGGCGCTGGCAACGCCGCTGCGGCTGGTGTGTCACGAGGAGCGGGCCGAGCAGCTGTTCAGCGAGCTGGCCCGTCACAAGCTGGATATGGTGCTGATCGATCGCCCGCTTCCTCCCGACAGTGGTGTACGTGGCTACAACCACGAGCTGGGGCGCAGCCCGCTGGCGCTGTTTGCCAGCCCCGAGTTGGCGGCGCGGGCGCGGGACGGTTTTCCCGCCTCGCTGGAGGGCTTGCCGCTGCTGATCCCCGGAGAGAAGTCTGCCACTCACGATCGGCTGCTGGAGTGGTATCGCCAGCAGGGTATTCATCCCCATCTGGTGGGACAGTTTGATGATTCCACCCTGATGAAGTCGTTCGGCAAGGCGGGGATGGGGATCTTCCCGGCACCGCTGGCAATGGCTGACGAGATTGGCCGTCTCTACGGAGTGGAGCGGATTGCGACCCTCACCGACGTCACACTCTCTTACTATCTGGTCTCGGCAGGGCGCCATCTCTCCCATCCCGGGGTACAAGCGGTAATGGAGGGGGCCCAGCTGCGGCTGACGGTGCTGGCTGGCAAGAAATAGAAATCTGGATGGCTATACATCCAGCTTGGCTCTGCCTATAATCCTCCCGCTTTGGCGCATCATGCTTAATAGGGAATCCGGTGAAAATCCGGAGCTGGCGCGCAGCGGTAAGGGGGAACGAAGCGACATCAGGGCACTGCCGTCAGGCGGGAAGCCGTCGCCGTAGGCCATCAGCCCCCGAGCCCGAAGACCTGCCAGAGTTCGTATTTCGGGCCGAGAGAAACCGGCCACGAAGTAGATACTTACGCGAACTTAAGGATCTCTCATGTCGAAGAAATTTCTGGCGGCTGCCCTGTTGCCGACGGCAGCGTTTGCCCAGCAGCTGACCATTCCCGTCAATCCCACCATGGTGGTGACCGCTACCCGCGTCGCCCAACCTGCCTCCAGCGTGCTTGCCCCGGTCAATGTGGTGACCCGGGACGAGATCGATCGCCTGCAAGCCCAGACCGTGACCGATGTGGTCAAGACCCTGCCCGGTGTGGAAGTGGTCAGCAATGGTGGTCGAGGCCAGCTCAGCTCGCTGCGGGTGCGTGGTGGCACTTCTTCCCAGACGCTGGTGCTGGTGGATGGGGTGCGCAGTGCCTCTTTGACCGCCGGGATGACCGAACTGAACAATCTGCCACTCAATCAGGTCGAGCGGATCGAGTATATCCGCGGCCCGCGCGCCACCATCTACGGCTCCGACGCTATCGGTGGGGTGATCAACATCATTACCCGTCCCGACAAGGGGACAAATCAGCACAAGTTCAATATCGGTGCTGGTTCCCATCAACAGCGTCAGGCCGCTTTCAGTAGTGCCAGCCAGGTAGGTGAGGCGGGTCAGCTCAAGGTGGCTGGCGGTTTTGATGATGAAGAGGGTTACAACGTACACCCCTTGCCCGGCATCAACGATGGTGACCGTCACGGGCATCAGGGCTACAACGCCATGCTGGACTACCAGCAGGCGCTCGGCAGCAATTGGGATCTGTTCGGTACGACCCGCTGGTTCCGCAATGTGGCCCAGTATGCGGGGTCTGATACAAACTATGCGCCGCATCGAGCCGAAACGTGGACTGAAAACCAGAGCTATCAGCTGGGGTCGCGCTATCACGATGATCGCTATCTGAGCGAACTGCGCGGCGCCTTCTCCAGACAGGATGCCTACGACTATCTCGACAATAGCGGCCGTGATCAGGCCAATAACCGAACCTACACCCGCCAGTACAGCCTGAACTGGGTCAACAGCTTGAAATTGAACGAGAGCTGGACGCTGGGAGGCGGGGCCGATTGGCAGAGTGATCGACTGGATGATCGCTCCCGCTCCTCCGGCGCCACATATCCGGCCGACGCCAAAGAGCGGGACAATACCGGCCTCTATGCCCTTGCCCAGTTCGACAACCAGACCTGGCAGGCCGAGCTGAGCGGCCGCAGTGATGACAACGAGCAGTTTGGCCGCCACAACACCTGGCAGACCGGCGCAGGCTGGCGTTTTGTCGAGGATTACCGCCTGAGTGCCCGCTACGGCACCGGTTTCCGCGCCCCCTCCTTTAACGACCTCTACTATCCGGGGTCAGGCAATCCCAACCTGAAGCCGGAAGAGTCGAAGAGCAGCGAGCTGATGCTGGACGGTCAAACCGCTGGCGTGGAGTGGCGAGCCACCGGTTATCGCAACGACTTCGAACATATGATCCAGTGGGCACCCAACAGCCAAGGTATGTGGACACCACAGAACGTTGGCAAGGCGCGAATTGAAGGGATCGAGCTGGAAGGGGAGTTTGATACCGGCTGGGTGAGTCATAGGGTCTCTGCCGAATACAAGGATCCCAAAGACAAGGTAACCGACAAGCAGTTGCAGCTGATCTCCCGCAAAGGGGCCAAGTGGGTGACGCAGGCGCAGTGGCAGCAGTTTGATGGTTCATTGAGCTGGATCTATCAGGGTGAGCGCTATGGCGATGTGGCCAACACCACAACACTTGGTGGCTACAGCGTGTGGAATCTGGCGGTCGGCTACAAGGTTACGCCGGCACTCAAGGTATCGGGCAAGATCAACAACCTGCTGGACAAGCACTATCAGACGGCGGTGGGTTACCCTGCCGATGAGCGCGCTTACTACGTGACAATGGATTACTCACTCTAAGCCGGACCCGGCCAAGCGGAAAAATCAGGGGCCCTGCCATTGGCAGGGCCTTTTCTATTGGCGGCAGGCGGGAGTATGATCACCGCCTTGCACCAAAGGGGAGCTCAAGTGGCCAATATTCTCGTGTTTGATTCCGGTATGGGTGGCCTGACCATCTACCGGGAGATCCGCCGCGTTCTGCCGGCACACAACTATTTCTACTGCTTCGACAACGCCAACTTCCCCTATGGTGAATTGAGCGAGCCCGCCCTGATTGCTGCCTGCACCCGCTTGGTGACCACCATGGTGGCCCGTCATCATATCGATCTGGTGGTGATTGCCTGCAACACGGCCAGCACCATAGCGCTGCCGGCCCTGCGCGAGGCACTGGATATTCCCGTGGTGGGGGTGGTGCCAGCCATCAAGCCCGCCGCTGCACAGACTCGCAACGGTTGTATCGGTCTGCTGGCCACTCCAGGCACCGTCAGCCGCGACTATACCCATGAACTGATCGCCCAGTTTGCTCCCGGCAAGCGGGTGCTGCTCAAGGGCACCACCGAGCTGGTCATAGAAGCCGAACACAAGCTGGCGGGCCTACCGGTCAATATTGCGCTGCTGCGCGAGGTATTGGCCGACTGGCTGGAGGGGGAAGAGAAGCCGGACACGCTGGTGCTTGGTTGCACTCACTTCCCGCTACTCAATGAAGAGATTGGGCAACTGATGCCGCAATGCCAGCTTGTTGACTCGGGCAGTGCCGTTGCCAAACGGGTGGCCTGGTTGCTGAGTAATGGCGGGCATTCTGCCGTGCAGCCTGTACATATAGAAGAGGTGATTGCCAGGGCTTACTGTACCCGGCTGGATGGGGAGGCTCAAAAACTGACAGCCCCCTTGCAAGCATGGGGGCTGTCATCACTGGAAGAGGTGAAGTACTGACGAGCGGTTAGGCGTCAGTTTCGCTACCTTCTCTTTCCTCTTTATCACGTTTGTCATTCGCTTCACGCACCTTGAGGGTGCGCTGCTGGTACTCTTTATCATTCAAAGCGGCAATCGCTTTGGCGGCATCGGCGGCGGGCATCTCCACGAAACCGAAACCTCTGCGCTTGCCGGTTGCCTTGTCCTTCATCAACCGCACGGAAATGACCTGGCCCTGTTCGGCAAACAATTCGCGCACTGCGATCTCATTGGCGCGATATGGCAGGTTGCCTACATATAAGGTGCAAGTCTCCTGATTGGCGATCGACTCGGCGACATTAGCCGGGGTTCGCTTCAGGAACAGCGGTACCACGAAACCGCCGATGGCCAGACCTGCTGCAAAAATCACTTCCGCTTTCAAAGAGAACTGCAGGGCCTGGGCAACCAGGTAGCCAACCACTGCCAATACCAGAGCAAGGATTGCGGCCTGCATATATACGGGAAACTTGGATAAATTCATCTTAAAAGACCTTTTGTAAATGAAAGCAAAAAAGGTGCAACACTATATTCACCTCCATGGTAACCAGCTTTCCTGATTGGCGCTACCATGGACCACTCGGGAGAGGTTATCGGCTCCAGTATGGCATTCCCAAGGTCACTGAAGGCGACATAAATGACGCTAAAATGGGAGTGAAATAACCGGACTGTGGATAACATTGTATATATACACTGAATAAGCTGTTTCTAATTGAATAATTTGAAATTTTCGTGATTTTCTTCAAAAAAAGTCTTGTCATCGCAGCGCCGCTCCCTATAATGCGCCCCTACCAGCACGGCGGAACACGCCGAGCTGATGGGCCAGCTTCCTGGTGAAGTGGGCGCCGAAAGAAAAGCGAAAACAATCGCTTGACTTTCGAAGTGAGGAGCGTAATATGCGCCTCCTCAACGCGACAAGCGTGACGCTCTTTAACAATTTGAATCAAGCAATCTGTGTGGGCACT
>NZ_JAAKOV010000014.1:0-145389 GCF_049171595.1 Aeromonas sp. 603607 | reverse complement strand
GTTGCGGGGGCCGGATTTGAACCGACGACCTTCGGGTTATGAGCCCGACGAGCTACCGAGCTGCTCCACCCCGCGTCCGAATTGTCACCCTCAAGCCGAGCAGTAGCTTGATGGCGTTTGTCTGCTTTCGACTGTTTACACAATCGCAGGCTGACGAAAAGTTGGTTGCGGGGGCCGGATTTGAACCGACGACCTTCGGGTTATGAGCCCGACGAGCTACCGAGCTGCTCCACCCCGCGTCTGAGGTCGCCAATAATAGGCGCCAGCGCACAGATTGCAAGTAAATATCTCAAAAAAAGTTTATTCGTAGATTAATCAGACAGAGAGTGAGGACATTAGCAGCATCATGCTGTTTTTTCAGGCAATAGAGTCAAAGCCACATACCAGGCACTACACTCAGTGAGATGAACACTCCTCATTTTGGGTAGGTATGATATGCGCATCTCCGCCGGTCACTGCCGTCAGTTGGGGGCGACACCCGACAACCGCGGCGTCAACTTCGCCATCTGGGCCCGCTTGGCCAGCCGGGTAGAGCTGCTGCTTTTCTCCAGTGCCGAAGATGATAGTCCCGAGGTAATTCCCCTCTCCCCCCGTTTCAACCGAACTGCCTACTACTGGCATATCCATATTGAAGGACTCCCCATCGGGCAACGCTACGCCTACCGTATCCAGGGACCATGGCGTCCCTATTGTGGCACCCGCTTTGATGGTGACAAGGTTCTGCTCGATCCCTATGGGCGCAGTATTGAACTGGGCCCCAACTATGACCGATGGGCGGCTGCACGCCCCGGCAGCAATATGGCTTGCTGCGCCAAAAATCGGGTAGTCGATACCCGCCACTACAACTGGGAAGGAGACAAACTGCCTGCTCACTCTCTCTCCCGCTCGGTGATTTACGAACTCCATCTGGGGGGGTTTACCAACTCCCCGAGCTCCGGGGTTGATCCTGCATTGCGGGGCACCTATCTTGGATTGATTGAGAAGATCCCCTATCTGCAATCTCTCGGAGTCACCGCCGTTGAACTGCTGCCGGTGTTTCAGTTCGATCCTCAGGATGCTCCCAGGGGGCTATCCAACTACTGGGGATACAGCCCCATGTCCTTTTTCGCCCCCCATGCCCAGTACGCCTGTGGCGATGATCCGCTGACCGAATTTCGCGATATGGTCAAGGCGCTGCACAGGGCCAATATCGAGGTGATCCTGGATGTGGTCTACAACCACACCGCCGAGGGGGGAGATGATGGCCCCACCTTCTCGTTTCGCGGCATCGACAACGAGGCCTACTACATCCTCGACAACAACCAGAAGGACACCAACTACTCGGGCTGTGGCAACACCTTCAACGGCGCACACCCGGTGGTACTGCGGATGATCATGGACAGCCTGCACTTCTGGCGCCAGGAGATGCACGTCGATGGCTTCCGGTTTGATCTGGCTGCCATTTTGTCGCGGGATGAATCGGGCCAGCCACAGGCCAATGCCCCGACCCTGCGCACCATAGATACCGATCCCAAGATCGCCGATATCAAGCTGATCGCCGAGGCCTGGGATGCAGGGGGGCTCTATCAGGTGGGATCACTGGCCGGCGCCCGCTGGCGTGAGTGGAACGGCCAGTTCAGGGACGACGTACGCCGGTTTCTGCGCGGGGATGACAACAGCGTCACCGCCTTTGTCGAACGGTTGTGCGGTAGCCCCGATATCTATCACTATCACCATGCAGATCCCGAGAAGAGCATCAATTTCGTCACCTGCCACGACGGCTTTACCCTGTGGGACTGGGCCAGCTACAACAACAAGCATAACGAGGCCAATGGCGAGCAGAACCGTGATGGCTGTGATCACAACTTCAGCTGGAACCACGGCCATGAAGGGGTAACGGACGATCCCCAGATCAATGCCCTGCGCACGCGCCAAGCCAAGAACATGATGGTGGCAACCCTGTTATCGGTGGGATCCCCGATGCTGTTGATGGGGGATGAACTGCTGCGCACCCAGCACGGCAACAACAACGGTTACTGTCAGGACAACGCGACCTGCTGGATGGATTGGCAACCAACTCCCCGCAGCCAGGAGATGTTCCGCTTCATGAAGGAGCTGATCCAGTACCGCAAACATCTGTTCCAGCGCCCGGAGCAGGAGAGCATGCCACTGTCGCTCACCGAAATCCTGCGGCACAGCGAGATCTGCTGGCACGGAGTCAATGCCATGCAGCCAGACTTCAGTCCCCACTCCCATGCCATCGCCATGTCGGCCCTGTCAAGCGAAACCCGACTGGCCCTTTACGTACTGTTTAACGCCTACTGGGAGCCCCTCACCTTCAACCTGCCCAGCCCGCCCAAGGGAGTTGGCGGCTACTGGCGGCGGATCCTCGATACCGCCCTCCCCTCACCGCAAGATATCTGCACTTTCGGCATGCCACTGGAAGGGTTGACCAGAGAGTATCTGGCCCAGCCACGCAGCAGTTGCCTGTTTATCTGCGGGGCCGATGACTTCTATTGATTCTCGAGAGTCAGATATGAAAAAGCCCCGGGCCTTGGCTCGGGGCTTGCTCTTTTCAGTACCAGTGTCAGATCAGCTGGTACAGCACGCTGGTAGCGGCGATCTGGGCGATAAGCAGGCCACACAGGGAAGTGGAAACCACCACAGGCGCGGTATCACGCTGCAAGTAGAGCGGGCTGAACCAGAGCAGCAGGGAAGCCACCAACAAGGCAGCCTGTGTCACCACCGCCGGGATCAGATCATCGAGATTGGCTTCAGCCCCTTGCCAGCCCACCAGCACGGCCAGCCAGATAAGGCTGGCCATGGCGCCCGCCAGCGCAGCCAGCGGCAGAAGAGTATTAAACGCCTTGAGGCGGTGACGGGCTCGCAACAGCATCAGGTGAGCAAAGGCCGCTCCCAGCATCACCATCTGCAATAAACCGCTCACCCAGCCCTGCAGCTGCAGCAGCCCGAAGCCATAAACAGCGAGTGGCAACGCCGGTAGCCAGAGCAGCGTTGAGGGGACTGCACGCTTGCCCTCCAGCCGTGACTGGGCCAGCGACAAGCCGACCCCGAGCACCAGTGCGGCACCACCACTCCAGATCAGCCAACTGGCCGCCTTGGCCTCTACCGCCAGCATCAAGGAGAGCGCGGTAATGACCCAGATGGAGAAGAGCTGCTGAGTGATGCGTGAGCGCTGGCCGGGGCAGATATCACCGCGCCATAACACGATACCGAGGGCAATGAGGGCACCAAGCGCCATCAATCCGGTAAGGGGAAAGAGCCAAAGTGGGAGTTGGACGAACATGACGCCTCCAGCAGCAAGAATTCGGGAGCGCCACCGGGGCGCCAGAGAAGAGTGGGCGAGTATACCCAAACCTGCGGCTATCCCCAATCACGACAAACAGACCGGCAAAAAATGAGCAGATGCCCCGAAGGTCATGATGCAGCCGACAGGCCCATTATCACACCGACTTCACACCTGACCGCGAGCCAGTGCCACTACCCGCGCAAACATCTGACGCAGCACGGGAGGAATATGCTCGGCACCAAGCCGCTCGGCTTCTTCCACCACCGCCAGTGCCATCCCCGGCTTGCTGCGGTGATGAATCGCCTTATTGATGATATGACTGGCACTCCACATGGCTCGTCCGCCCACCCCTGCTTCCCGCCGGAACACGGCTTCAAAACCATTGTGATAGAGGTAATGTTCAATGTCAGAGGCTGGCAACTGAGTCAACCGATCCCGTTCCCGCTCCCCTTTGAGTTGGCCCCGGGCCGAAGCAGCATACTTGAGCCCCGCCTCGTCGCCATCGGTCAACAGGTGCCACTCGATACCAAAATCCCGCGCCACCTTGATCAGCGGTGACTGGCCGCACTGGGCAAACTCGATAATCCGCACCCCTTCGGCCCGCAAACTGTAACCACAGATCTGGGCCAGCTCGGAGAGCAGCCAGATCTCGGTCTCCCCCTCCACCAGCAGCCAGCAACGGGCAAACAGCGACATGGGGCGGTTGATCCGCACGTGGAAGGCGATCTTGCGCAGATCGTCGCTGCTGTAACGCTCGCCCCCCAGCTGGTGACAGAGGATATCCTGCTGACGGCGCACCAGTCGTCGCACCTGATTGAGCGGCAGGGAAGAGAGCAGATCTCCCGAGTTGGTGGTGAGCAGCTTCTGGCCCGGCAGTTGTTCCAGCAGCCCCCACGCCAGCGCCAGCATGGTCGGGTGCAGCCGGCTCTCAGGATCCTCCAGGATCATGATGGGACGGGCCCCCTCCTCCAGCTCGCGATTGCCTCGCGCCTGCAGCAGGGTCGCCGCCATCCCGGCCATCGCCAGTTGCAGGGTGCGGTTATCGGCATGGCGCAGCAGGGTGTGCAGGTTGCCAGGATTGCGCAACGTCATGGGACGATTGATGATGTCACGCTGGCTGCGCGGTTTGTTCTTGATGGGGGCCAGAGCGTTGAAATAGTGATCCATCAGCTGGCGCACTGCTTGCAGCGCCTCCTTCAACTCCGGCTCCCCGATGCGCTGGGGCTCATCGATCAGCTTGTCGGCCAGTTCACTGAGTCTGTGCTCCGAGAGATCTCCCCACTGCAGGGTTTCCACCCCGTTGCGGGCACTGCGAGCGTCCCGCAGCCGGAACACCGGGTTCATGGTGATCAGCAGGCTAACCAGTTCGTTAGTATTGGCAATAGGCAGGCTCTTGCCCACCCCGTCGAGAAAGTCGTGAATGGTGAGCACAGAGCCATCAGCTTGCAGCTCGGCACTGGCACGATAGTGGATGCGATGAAACTTGTCCTTGTGCAGCACCCAGGAGGCGCCAAGACGAGCCAGACGGCGAGAATGCTGGCACATTTGTGGCCTGTGCTCACTGAAGGTGAGCACCAGTTGCAGATGACGCGAAGGGGCCAGCTCGGGATCTTCCGGTTGGTGAAAATCATCGGCGGTGAACTGATAGGGCTCGGCATTTTGCCCCAGCAGACACCAGAGCGCGCGCAACAGGCTCGACTTGCCCCAGGTATTCTCGCCAATCAGCACTGTGGTGTGATCCAACCCGAGCGAAAGACGATTTATACCACGAAAACCTTTTACTTCAATACGTTCCAGAAACATCCTGCAATGTCCACGTCACTCAGATTGAGCAATAGTGGCAAAGTTAACTGGAAAATCCTATCGGCAGCCGGGCTTTTTCAACGTGAACTGTGAGGCACTGCAGGTTCGGGAGGGGTGACGACAGCGGTGCGATCTTGCGGGGCATTCCAGTGGCTGAACCAAAGGTGACGGGTACGGATTTGACGTTTGCGATAATTCAATGGGCATTCCTTTCAATGGATAAGTGGTAGAGAGTACACCTCTTTTGCCCAAAGTCTCAGGCTTATCTGTGACGGGAAGATGACAATTGCGCCCGCCACTGCCCCGGCGTCAAACCAAACGCCTCGCGAAAACGATTACCGAAATGGGCCTGCGAAGAGAAGCCACACTGACTGGCGATGCTGGCCAGCGGCTCGGGGCCAGCCAACAGTTGCTTGGCCCGTTTGAGCCGCAGCCCCAGCAGGTAACGGTGGGGCGGGCAGCCGAGACTCTGGCCGAACATGCGGGCAAAGTGATACTCGCTCAGCCCCGCCTGCTGGGCCAGCTCTGCCAGCGTGACCGAGTCGGCCAGATGGGCCTGCAGATACTCCTGCACCCGTTTGATAACCACGGGCGCCAGCCCGCCGCGCAGAGGCGGCAAACCGGGAGCCTCCTCGGTGTGGTGGCGGTAGGCGTGGAGGATCAACATCCAGGCGCCGTGGGAGAGTGCCAGCCGATCGACCCCGTGCTGCCACTCCAGTTGCATCAACTGGCGCTGCACCAGTCCGGCCGCCTGCGGATCGTCGATAAAGGTCTTGTCCACCAGTTGCAGGTGGCGCCCCTCCTTGTCACACGCCTCCTCGGCGATACGGGTGAGGTGAGCCGGGGTGAAGTAGAGATGAAAGAAGCGAAACTCTTCGCGCACCAGCCACTCGGATCTGTGGTGATCCGGCATGATGCACACCTTGCCGGTGCCACCGTGGCCACCCGGCCCATCGAGTCGCTCGGTCTGCTCGCCTCCTTGCAGATAGACGCTCAGGGTGTGGTGGCCCGGCTTGTGATAGCGGGTCTGGTCATAGCAATTGCGCCAACTGGCCACCCCGAGCCCGGGTTCGAGCCAGCAGGCGTCCTCCAGCCGGGCGCCGGTGCTGACCAGTGCATCAAATACCCCTGCTGTTTTCATTCGCCCCTGCCGCCTGTTCAGGTGTACGTATTATGCCGCAGCCATCCATCTTACCAACCGCGCCCGCAGATGACAGCGCAAGGCGATGAAAAACCGCAAGATGGTGCAATCCAGCCATCAGGGCTCGCCCCATAGTGGGTCATCTCTCCCTGACTCACCGGAACTGTGATGAATCTGATGCTCTATCTTGCCACCGTACTTATCTGGGGCAGCACCTGGATTGCCATCGCCTGGCAACTTGGCCCCATCCCCATCGAGGTGTCGGTGCTCTACCGCTTCCTGCTGGCAGCGGTGGCACTGTTTGCCCTGCTCACCGCCAGCGGCCGCTTTCCACGCCTCCCCTTGCACGGCCAGCGTTACGCCGCGTTGCTCGGAGCCCTGCTCTTTTCCACCAACTTTCTCTGCTTCTACCACGCCACCCGTTACATCCCGAGCGGCATGTCGGCGGTGATCTTCGCCAGTGCCAGCATCTTCAACGGCCTCAACCTCTGGCTGTTCGAGGGCAAACGTCCGAGCATGCGCTGGCTGCAAGGGTCGTTACTGGGGCTCTTTGGCACCCTGTTGCTGTTCTGGCCGGTGCTGGCAGATGCGCAACTGGGTGCAAACGGCTGGAAGGGATTGCTGTTCGCCTGTGGCGGCACCCTCTGTTTTTCGCTGGGCAATCTGGTCTCGGCCCGCGGCCAGCGCCACGGCTACCATGTGTTGCAGATGGTGCCCTGGGGCATGGTTTACGGCGTGGTGCTGTTGCTGGGCTGGGTCACATTGCTCGGTCAGCAGCTGGTGGTGCCGACCGACAGCCACTATCTGGCGGCCATGGTCTATCTCGCCCTGTTTGGCTCGGTCATCGCCTTTACCGCATACCTGACCCTGGTGGGGCGCATCGGGGCCAGCAAGGCCTCCTACGCCACCGTGCTCTTTCCGCTGGTGGCGCTTACCCTTTCCACCTTTTACGAAGGTTTTGTCTGGCAGCCGGTCTCGGTGGCCGGAGTGGTGATCAGCCTGATCGGCAATCTGGTGATCTTCGCTCCGCCCCTCAGCGAATGGCGCATTCGACCGGCCAAGGCAGCAAACGAACCTTGCTCCTGAGGCAGTCAGCCCCTAAGGTAGCGCTGATCAATCTGTGACGATCCTGATGGCGATAAACAAGGGGGCGAGATGTTACTGGAAGGGCTGGAGACGCTGAGCCTGCTGGCGAGCGAAGGGACCATGGCCAAGGTGGCCAGCCGCCTCTATATCAGCCAGTCGGCGGTGAGCAAGCGGATTGCCCAGCTGGAGCAGCGCCTTGGCAAGAAGTTGATCGAGCCGGAGGGGCGCCAGATCCGCCTCACCCCGCAGGCCAAGGAGCTGCTGGAACGAGTGGCCCCGAGTCTGGCCGAAATGAAGGGGGTGCTTGCCGATAGTCAGGATCTGGCGGATCAGAGCCCCCTCCCCATCGCCTGCTCCGAAACCCTGCTGGCGGGTTATCTCGCCCACTTTATGCGCGACTATCTGGAGCGCGATCCCCACCTTGCCCTCTCTACCCACCACACCCCGGTCATTCTGGCGCGGGTGCGCAGCGGTGATGCCCTGCTCGGCATCTGCGCCGGTCGGCTCCCACCCGGCCATGGCCTCGGCGCCGATCTGCTGCTTGAGGAGCCCTTCTATCTGGTTGGCGAGGCGCAGCAGAGCCTGCCGCCAGCCAGCGCAGAAAGCAGGCGCAAGATCCTCACCATGGATCTGGAGAACCCCTCCAACCGCTACCTTCGCGAACCGCTGGCAGATATGGGATTGGAGCCCGCCATGGAGCTCGACTCCTATCTGGCGCTCATCGAACTCGCCAAGGCAGGCATTGGCCCTGTGCTGCTCCCCGCTGGCCTGCTGGGGCTGGTGGGAGAACAGGGGGAGATGGCGCGCCCACTGCCCGGGCTAGGCCGTCCCCTGCATCTGGTCTACCGACCAAACAGCCTAAAGCGAGAGCGGATCGCCAGGCTGGTGAGCGCCCTGCACCAACACTTTCGCCACTGCAGCGACACACCGCGCTAGCGCTGTAAAACACCAGATATGACAACGGGGCCCAAGGGCCCCGTAAACATCCGATTCGTCGTACACTCCCCGCAACTCAGATCCAGGCAAATAGCTCCGGATACTGGCTCCACACCAGCTTGGCAGACATCAGCAAGGAGACGGTCACCAACAGTGGCTTGATCAGCTTCACCCCTTTTTTCAGCACCATCTTGGAGCCAAAGCGGGCGCCGATAAACTGTCCCAGCGCCATGCAAAAACCGACACTCCACACCACCTTGCCACCGAGCGCAAAGAACAGCAGGGAGGCGATATTCGAGGTGAAGTTGAGCAGCTTGGTATGGGCGGTGGCGCGCGCCATGCCAAAACCCGCCAGCGCTACGAAACCGATGGCAAAAAACGAACCTGTGCCCGGCCCGAAGAAGCCGTCATAAAAGCCGACACCGCCCCCCACCAGCAACGCAAACAGCATGGGAGTCAGACGGCGGGAGCTCTCGGCATCGCTTACCCGCGGCGAGAAGTAAAAGTAGCAGGCAAAGGCCATCAGCAGGAAAGGGAGCAGGCGCTCGAGAATGGCGGCGTCTATGGTCTGCACCGCCAGCGTGCCGATAGCCGCACCGATAAAAGTGCAGATCACCGCAGGCCAGATCATGGCCCACTCCAGCAGCCCCTTGCGGGCATAGAACCAGGTGGCGGAGAAGGAGCCAAAACTGCTCTGCAGCTTGTTGGTGCCGAGCACCAGCGCGGGCGGCATGCCGGTGGCGAGCAACGCTGGCACCGTCAGCAGACCGCCGCCACCGGCGATGGCATCGATAAAGCCGGCGACAAGCGCTACACCGAACAGGGCAAACAGGGTAACCAGTTCCAATTCCATCCATAGACCTCACGAGAGTGGGTTGCCCTAAGGGGTTGGGCAACCGGAGAACACCAAAACGACGTTGTGCGGGGAGCACAGGCTGTCCGCTATCCTAGCGGGCCACTGACCATGAATCTAACGAAACAGTGGCAGCCAATTGATTCCTGATTTTCATTAATTTGAGCGGCCACGCCCCTGCCCCAACCCTCAGAGGGCCCGTTACAGCGCGGGTGACGGGACTTCCGCTTCCTTGATGGCCGCCAGCGCCTCACATAGATGATCCTCATCGGCACCGGGGAAACGGCTGACCCGACCGGCCATGTAGCGTCTGCTGAACAGATTGAACCAGTGCTGCAATGCCTGCCCCGCCTTGAGCTCTCCCGCCACTTCCAGCACGCAGGCCGCCACTTCGGCGGTGCAGAGGTGCTCCTCGCTGTTGGCCACCCGCATGCCATAGGTCGAGAGCGCATCGGGCTTGATGGCGAGCACCGGAAATCCGTCGAGATAGGGGCTCTTGTTGAACATCTTGCGCGCCTCCGGCCAGGTGCCATCGAGCAGGATAAAGAGCGGTTTTTTACCCGGTGCCAGCGTCACCTCGCCGGTCAGGCGGGCAGGCTCCTTCTCGCAAGCGGGAAAGACCACATAGGGCTGCCAGGCTGGATCGGCCAGCAGGGCCAGCAGCTCGGGATGGGGCTGGGTACGTGACCAGAGAAACGCCCAGGTAGTGTCCGGCAACACATCGGCAATGAGGCGACCGGTGTTGGAGGGTTTCATCGGCTCACTGTCATACATCAGCAGGCAGAAACCTGCCTCTGCTTTGAGTTCGGGGCGCCACTCGCAGGCACACCAATCCTCGCGCAGCTGACAGGCCGGACAGCGGGCCAGAGTGCCGCCACGGGCAAGAAACGGTCGGGTAGAGATACTCTTGCGCCAGGCCCGCAGGCGGTTGACGGCGTGATCAGGAACAGGCTTCATCTAGGTTCACAACTGGAGTCAAAACAGGAACGGCAGCGGTGCCAACATGTCATGGCGCCACAGGGCGCGATAACAGGGGGACTGCCGGAAAAGCGCAAGATTGTACCGAGTTACGCGCTGGCGGAACAGCAATCCCTGCCCTTTTCGCCAGACACTGCGCCAACTCCTCTTGTCTTACGACTCCTGACAGCTGCGCAGCAGCTCCAGCAACAGGCTGCCATCGCGCAGCGCCTTGTGCACCTGCACCGAGGTGGGCTTGGTGGGATCTTCGTAGAAGTGGGTGGATTCAATCTGCAGCCGAACCAGATATTCGGCGGGCAACTGGCTGGCCAGCGACTGGTGCAGCATGGGGAACAGCAGCCGATCGGCACGGGTGATCTCGCCCCCCAGCAGCAGCTTGCCCGGATTAAGCAGGCAGATGAGATTGGAGAGTACCTTGGAGAGGCGGCCCGCCGCCTGATGGAGAATATCCTGACAGAGGCCGTTGCCCGCCAGCGCCAGCTCGCACAGCTCGCGGATGGTGACGCTCTCGGGCAAGTCGTGCTCCTGCATCCGTTCGCGCAGATCCCGGTATTGCGCCTCCAGCGCCTGATTGGTCACCAGGGTACAGGCGCAGCCAAAGCCGCCGCAGTAGCAGCGCTGGCCATAGGGCTCGAGCTGCAGGTGGCTGAGATCCCCGAGCAGCGCATTCTCGCTCTCGATGAGCTGGCCATTGACCACCATGCCAACCCCGATGTCGTTGTGGACAAACACCAGCACCGCATCGGCGCAATTTTTGGCGGCCCCCCACTCCCGCTCTGCCTGGATCCAGGTGCGCACATCACCACTCACCAGCACAGGTACCGAGAACACCTCCTGCAAGGTCGGCCCAAGCGGCCAGTTGCGCAGATCATAGAAGGGGAAATGTTTGACCATACCGGAGTGACGCTCTACCTGTCCGGGTAGACAGAGAGCGATACAGGCCAGATTGAGGGACTTTCTCGGCAAGAACCCCTGGATCGCATGTACTAAGCTGCCCAGCAGGTCGTTACGCTCAAGCTCGGTAAAGAGGTGGCGATGGCGGGCCAGGGAGCGGCCTGAAAAGTCGAACAGCGCCATATCCACGTAACCACGACCAAGACGCATGGAGAGAAACTGGAAGCGGCGCTCGTTGATGCGCAGCAGGGTCTGACGACGACCGCGCCCCACCGAACTTTCGCCACAGGTCACCACCAGACCACCATCGAGCAGTTCACGAGTGATCTTGGTGATGCTGGCAGGCGAGAGGCCGGTCAGGCGGGAGAGATCGGTGCGCGACAGCTCCTTGTGCTCCTCCAGACTGGCATAGACCAGGCCATAGTTGAGCTGACGGATCAAATCGATACTGCCTTTCACGATCTCATTCATAGGGTATGGATTAAGGGCTGAAACTGGGGCCACCGATTTTCACACATTATTGCTCGATCCCCAAATAAAGCGCGGTCTGAACCGGGGTTCAGACCGCATTGTTGAGTGAATATCACCGAGATGGTCGGGCTCAATAACGGAACTGGGAGACCAGTTTGCGCAATTTGTCACCGGTATTGGCCAGATCGCGGGTGGTGCTGTTGGACTCCATGGCTGCGTCGGTCAGCTCGCTGACGATCTGCTGGATCGCTACCAGGTTCTTGTTGATCTCCTCCGACACCGCATGCTGCTCTTCGGCGGCGGTAGCGATCTGGATATTCATATCGTTGATGGTACTGACCGCCATCACCATGCTGTCGAGGGAGCTGGCAATATGGCTTGCCTCCTGCACCGTCTCCTGACTGCGATCCTCGCTCGCCTGCATCACATCCACCGCCTGCTTCACCCCCCCTTGCAAGCGCTGGAGCATCTCATTGATCTCTTTGGTGCTCTGTTGGGTACGACCGGCCAGCGAACGCACTTCATCCGCCACCACCGCAAAGCCGCGACCCTGCTCACCGGCACGGGCCGCCTCGATAGCGGCATTCAGCGCCAACAGGTTGGTCTGCTCGGCAATGCCGCGAATGACCTCCACCACCGAGCCAATCTTGGCGGTCTCTTGGGCCAACTGTGCGATGACGCCAGCAGCAGTATGCACCTCCCCCACCAGTCGGTTGATGCTGTTGATAGCCGTACTGACCACACCACGAGCTGCGTCGGACTCACGGGCGGCATCACTGGTTGCCGTCGCCGCGTTGGAAGCACTGGCCGCCACCTCCTGGGCAGTGGAGCTCATCTCGGTCACCGCAGTCACCACCTGATCGGTTTCCCGGCTATGGCCATGCATCTGCTGGTCATAGTGCTCGCTCAGATGGTGCAGCTTGTCAACAGCGGTGAAGAGATGGTTACTGGTCTCGCCAACCTGACTCACCACCGACTGGATCCGCTCGACAAAGCGGTTGAAGGCGCTGGCCAGCTGGCCAATCTCATCGTCGCTCTGCACCTTGAGGCGCTGGGTGAGATCCCCGTCACCATTGGCAATATCGTTCAATGCCAGCACGGCATCAGCCAGCGGCTTGGTAACCCGATTCCCCACGATCACGGTCGCCGCCAGGGTGACACCCAGGATCAGCAAGATCACCAGCACACTGCTCTGCAGCGACTCGTGCATATTGCTTTCGCGCTCGGCGCGCAGGGCCGCCAGCTCGTTGTCGATGTCATCGATATAGAAACCGGTACCGATAACCCACTGGTATTTGTCGAGCGCAATGTTGTAGGCGAGCTTGGGAGCATCACGACCAATGGAAGGTTTGGCCGTCCAGTACTCGGCAAAGCCATCCCCCTGACGGGCCACCTTGATAATGTCCTGGATCAGCAACTTGCCCTTGGCATCCTTGTCGTTCCAGCGATTTTTTCCCTCCAGCTCGGCACGGGTAGGCAGCAATATGGTATTGCCCTCGAAGTCATAGACAAAGAAATAGCCATCGCTGCCGTAACGCAACGGCCTGAGCAGCTCTTTGACCTTCTGACGATTTTCCGGAGAATCCGGCTGTGCATAAACGGCATCGACGGCGGTTTTGGCCATCATGATGTAACTGCTGAGCAGCGCTTTACGCTCCTTGATGGCATTCTCCCTCGCCACCACCAGCTCAGACTCCAGGTCGCTCTTGGAGACCATGTAGTTACTGAGATTGACCACCAGGGCCATCAGCAGCACGGGTACTGCACCCAATAACAGGATTTTCTGTTTTAGCGTCATCTTTCACATCCTTGCAGCTGTTTTTATTGGAATTCCTTGCTTACCCATCAGTATAGGTGCTGGCAGGGCGAGCCCAGCTTTCGTTACAATTCCCTTAAACAAATCGGCCAGAACGTGAAAATCATGAATCTTTGTCCTTGCGGCTCAACCCTTTCTCTCGAATTGTGCTGTGGCTTACGTCACAGTGGCGCGGTGGCTGACACCCCGGAGCAGCTGATGCGCTCGCGCTACAGTGCTTTTGTGCTTGGTCTGGGGGAGTATCTGGTCTATAGCTGGCACCCGGCCCACCTTGGCGGTCTCACCGCCGAAGAGCTTTCACGCATCGAAACCCGCTGGGATGGTCTCGAAATCATCGCCAGCCAGGGCGGCCCGGAGGATGAAACCGGGATGGTGGAGTTCAAAGCCTGGTTTCTGGAAGGGAATGAGCGTCACTGCCTCCATGAGCGCTCTCGCTTCGTGCGTTATCAGGGCCGCTGGGTCTACACCGAGGGAGAGCAGGATCCGGCGCCCCTCAAGGCGGGGCGCAACGATCCCTGCCCCTGTGGCAGCGGCAAAAAACACAAAAAGTGCTGCGGCTGACCCCTAACACACCCACCAGACTCGTCAAACAGTGACAAGGGGCATCCGATGCCCCTTTTTTGTGCCTGTTATTCGCCACCAGCCCACAAACCGATGCGATAACAAGCGTGACAAATGTCACATAATGCTCATTAACGCGCGAGCAAATGAGCGTTTGCGAGCGCAAATTTGGCCCATATCAAACATTTCCACTCAGAAGTAGGCCACACTGGCCTCATCTGGAAGAGATGAGACGGGCAACAATGAAAAGAATAACTACACAAGTCGTCATCATAGGCGGCGGTGCCACAGGGGCCGGCATCATGCGCGATTGCGCACTGCGCGGCATCGACTGCATCCTGCTCGAGCGCGATGATATCGCCGCCGGCACCACCGGCCGCAACCACGGCCTGCTCCATTCCGGTGCCCGCTACGCGGTGACGGATCAGGAGTCCGCCCGCGAATGCATCCAGGAAAACCGCATCCTCAAGCGGATTGCCAGCCACTGTGTCGAAGACACGGGCGGCCTCTTCCTCACCCTGCCGGAAGATGACATCAATTTCCAAACCACCTTTATGGATGCCTGCGCCCTGGCCGGTATCGAAACCCGCCAGCTCGATCCCGGTGAAGCCCTGCGCATGGAGCCCAACGCCAACCCGGCGATGATCGGCGCCATCCATGTGCCGGACGGCACGGTCGACCCGTTCCGCCTCGCCGCCGCCAACGTGTTGGACGCTAAAGAGCACGGCGCGCGCATCTTCACCCACTGCAAGGTGCTGGGACTCTTGCGCACTCAGGATCGGGTACACGGGGTCAAGGCGATCAACACCCGCACCGGCGAAGCGTTCGAGGTGGAGTGTCAGGAGGTGATCAACGCCGCCGGCATCTGGGGCCAGCAAATTTGCGAATACGCCGATCTCGGCATCCGCATGTTCCCTGCCAAGGGATCCCTGCTCATTATGGATTACCGCATCAACCAGCTGGTGCTCAACCGCGCCCGCAAACCGGCGGATGCGGACATTCTGGTGCCGGGCGATACCATCTCCCTCATCGGCACCACCTCCAGTCGCATCGATTACAACAAGATTGACCAGCTCACCGTCGAACCCGAAGAGGTGGAGGTGCTGCTGCGCGAGGGGATCAAGCTTGCCCCCATCATGGCCCGCACCCGCCTGCTGCGCGCCTACGCGGGCGTTCGCCCGCTGGTGGCGGTGGACGGTGACGACACCGGCCGCAACATCAGCCGCGGCATAGTGCTGCTGGATCACGCCGAGCGCGACGGTCTCAAGGGCTTTAACACCATCACCGGCGGCAAGCTGATGACCTACCGCCTGATGGCCGAATGGGCCACCGATCTGCTGGCCAAAAAGCTTGGCAACAGCAAGCCCTGCCGCACCGCCGAGCTCAATCTGCCCGGCTCGCGGGATCCGGAGAAGGTCTCCGCCCCGGGGCTCTCGGTGCCTGCCGAAGGGTCGGCCCAATACCGCCACGGCGAGCGGGTCATCGCCTTCTTCCGTGACAATCCGAAAGCGAACGCCCTCATCTGCGAGTGCGAAATGGTCACCGCGGGCGAAATCGAATACGCCCTGCGCGAGCTGGATGTGGACAACCTCATCGACCTGCGCCGCCGCACCCGCCTCGGCATGGGCCCCTGCCAAGGCGAGCTCTGCGCCTACCGCGCCGCAGGTCTGATGCAGGAGTATGGCAAGGCTGACGGTCGTCAGGCCTGCGTCATGCTGCGCCAGTTCCTGGAGGAGCGCTACAAGGGCACCCGCCCGGTGCTGTGGGGCGATGCCCTGCGCGAGGCCGAGTTCACCTACTGGATTTACGAAGGGCTGTTTGGCCTGGGAGAATGGACGGCGCCGCAGCTGGTTGCCGATACCCCACGCGGCCCAACCAGCGAGACCACTCACAAGGAGAGCCGTCATGAAGTTTGACAATATCGTTATCGGCGGTGGCATGGCGGGACTCTCGGCTGCCCTGCGGCTGGTGGAGGCAGGCCAGAAGACCCTGCTGATGGCCTCCGGCCAGAGTGCCCTGCACTTCTCCTCCGGCTCGGTCGATCTGCTCGAAAGCGAGGGGGATCCCCGCGCTGCGCTGCCTGCCTTTATGGCAGCCCATCCGGATCACCCCTACAGCAAGGTGGGGATGCAAAATATCGAAGCGAGTCTGGCCGATCTGCAGCGCCACTGCGCCGAGCAGGGATTGCCGCTGGTTCGCCAAGACACCAATCACCAGCGCCTGACTCCCATCGGCACCCTCAAGCGTACCTGGCTCTCCCCCGATACCTGTGCCTGCGTGACCGATGCGCCGATCCCGGATGTACTGCTGCTGGCCACTCTCGAAGGCTTTCGCGACTTTCATCCGGCACTGGCGGCGGCCAATCTGGCGACCCATCCGCGCTTCGCCCACTGCCGCATTCTGACTGGCGAGATCCGCCTGCCCCAGCTGGCCGAATTCAGCCGCAATCCCCATGAGTTTCGCTCTGCCGACATCGCGCGCCTGTGTGACAAGCACCATCTGGTGGCCGATTTGGCCAGCGAGATCAGTCGAATGGTGCAGGAGAGCGGCGTGCCCGACTGCCGCCATATCGTGCTACCAGCCTGCCTGTCGCTGGGGCTGGTTGGCCCGCGTCTGGCGGAGCTGGAGCAACGTACCGGCTGCACCATCAAGGAGGTGGCGACCATGCCGCCGTCGCTGATCGGGATGCGGATGCAGGAGGCGCTCAAGCGCCGCTTCATGGCCCTTGGCGGCACTTTCCTCACCAGCGAGCGGGTGCTGGGCGCCCGTTACGAGGGGGATCGGGTGGTCGGCGTACACACCCAGAATGGCGATGATCAGCTGTTTGAAGCGGACAACTTCGTGCTCGCCTCCGGCAGCTTCTTTAGCCGCGGTCTGGAGTCCCGTCTGCGCGGCATTCGCGAACCCATCTTCGATGCCGATGTGCTGAGTCTGGAGGAGCGCGACGCCTGGGCCGGTCGTCGCCTGTTCGACCACCACCCCTTTATGGGTTTCGGAGTCAAGACCGACGACAAGCTGCGTGTGCTGCGTGGCGGCAAGCCGCTCGCCAACCTCTACGGCGCTGGCAGCGTGCTGGCTCACTATGACCCCATCAAGGAGGGGTCAGGTTCAGGTGTCGCCGTTGCCACCGGCTGGCAGGCCGCCGGCCATATTCTGGGCGCCGCCCAATGATTTATTTGTCCCATATCCCGTGCCTTCACACCCTACGGGAGGAGAACTGACATGCTACTGGATCACGCCAACCAAACTTTCGATCAGTGCATCAAATGCACCGTCTGTACCGCCTACTGCCCGGTGGCCAAGGCCAACCCCGCCTACCCCGGCCCGAAACAGGCGGGCCCGGATGGCGAGCGGCTGCGGATCAAGAGCCCGGAGCTGTTCGATAGCGCCCTCAAGCACTGCACCAACTGCAAGCGCTGCGAAGTGGCCTGCCCGAGCGGGGTGCGCATCGGCGACATCATCGCCAAGGCCAAACACCAGTACAGCGGCTTCAAACCGGGGATCCGCGAGTTCGTGCTCTCCCACACCGATCTGATGGGCAGCATGTCTACCCTGATGGCGCCGGTGGTCAACTTCACCACCGGCCTCAAGCCGATGAAACTGGTGCTGGACAAGGCGCTGGGGGTCTCATCCCACCGCGACCTGCCCAAATACTCTCAGGGCACCTTCCGCGGCTGGTACAAGAAGCAAAAAGAAGCTCAGGCTCGTTATGAGCGCCAAATCGCCTACTTCCACGGCTGCTACGTCAACTACAACCACCCGCAGCTTGGCAAGGAGCTGGTGCAGGTGCTCAACGCCATGAACATAGGTGTGCAGTTGCTGGAGCGGGAGAAGTGCTGCGGCGTGCCGCTGATTGCCAACGGCTTCATGGACAAGGCCAAGCAGCAGGCGGCCTTCAACATCAAGCAGATGGAGAACTCCCTGCTGGGCAACGAGATGCCGCTGCTGGCCACCTCCTCCACCTGCGGCTTTACCCTGCGCGATGAATATCCCCACCTGCTGGAGCAGGACAACCATAAGGTGCGGGATCGCATCTCGCTGGTGACCCGCTTCCTGTGGAACGAGTTCTACAAGGGCAACAAACCGGCGATGAAGCCGCTCAATCTGCACATCGTCTACCACACCCCCTGCCACATGGAAAAAATGGGGGGCGTCATCTACACCCTCGAATTGCTCCGCGCCATTCCCGGGGTCAAGGTGACGGTACTGGAGTCCCAGTGCTGCGGCATCGCCGGCACCTACGGCTTCAAGTCGGAGAACTACCAGACCAGCCAGACCATCGGCGAGGGGCTATTTGATCAAATCAACCGCCTCTCCCCCGATCTGGTGATCACCGACTGCGAGACCTGCAAATGGCAGATCGAGATGAGCACCAGCTTCCGCTGTGAACATCCAATCCACCTGCTGGCTCGGGCTCTGGCATAAGATGAGCGTGACCATATCCGCTGGTGTAAACCCCGAAGCCGGGGTATTCGTTGGTTCACCACCATGCCTTTGGGGCTGCAACCCAAACAGTATCTGATCACGATAAGAGCTGAAAGGAGCCGGCATTGCCGGCTTCTCTCATTGATGTTGCCGACCATCTCGCCCATCGGCGGAACGCCCGGCCCGTACAGACTGTAACCGACAGCCCTCTCAAAAAGAATATTTATTCATTTATTATTTTTATACCCATAAATAGATAATTGATATGACAGATAACCCTGCATGCCTTGCCAAATAACACAGGCATACCTCAGGTGTCGCTCCGTCCCGCCACAGAGACTCATTACACTTCCAATATTCTGACTTTCTTAATAATTTAACCGGGATCTCATTTCTATCTGTTGGCGCTCTCGGTAATTGATCTAGCGCAAGCCCCCCTCTGATAAATCATCATTCTTTTTACCCATTTGGTAATATCCAACTCGAGCAATCGCATAAAAACATGGGTTTTATTCACTAATAACAATGAAGCGGCCTGCCTGCTCCTGCTTGGCGGGGGCGAACCAATGCCCACATCCAGGATGGAACTGTCAGGTCTGGCAATGAGATCGATTAGGGAGTGATGATCGTGAGTTCACGCAACAGACAGATCAAGCTGGGCCTCGTCGCCCTGCTGCTGACCACCTGCCTTGGCTCCAGCGGCTGGGCACAGGCGACCGACGAGGCACAAAGCAAGGGCAAGATTGAGGCGCGCAGCGAGCTGTTCGCCAAGGATCACGCCGATCAGTTCACCAGCTGGAAAGGCACCAGCGAGAGCAAGGAGCGCACCGACGCCCTGGCGGAAGATCCGCAGATGGTGGTGCTCTGGGCCGGCTACCCCTTCTCCAAGGATTACAACAAGCCGCGCGGTCACTTCTATGCCCTGACCGACGTGCGGGAAACCCTGCGCACCGGCGCCCCGAAAACAGCCGAAGATGGCCCCCTGCCCATGGCCTGCTGGAGCTGCAAAGGCCCGGATGTGGCCCGCGTCATCGACGAGCAGGGTGAGGATGGCTACTTCAAAGGGATGTGGGCCAAGGGCGGCCCCGAGATCGTCAACACCATCGGCTGCGCCGACTGCCACGACACCGCCTCGAAGGAGTTCAAGGAGGGTAAACCGGCCCTGCACCTCTCCCGTCCCTATGCCGATCGGGCCATGACAGCCATCGACAAGCCGTTCAAGGAGCAGGGGCGCTTTGATCAGCAGTCCCAGGTGTGCGGCCAGTGCCACGTGGAGTACTACTTCAGCGGCCCCACCAAGGCGGTCAAATTCCCCTGGGACAAGGGCACCACGGTGGAGCAGATTGAGGCCTATTACGATGGAATCGGCTTTGCCGACTGGACCCATGCCCTCTCCAAAACCCCCATGCTGAAAGCCCAGCACCCCGAGTACGAAACCTGGCGCGCCGGCATTCACGGCCAGAACAACGTCGCCTGTGTCGATTGCCATATGCCCAAGGTGCAGAACGAGCAGGGCAAGGTCTACACGGATCACAAGGTGGGCAACCCCTTCGATCGTTTCGAGCAGACCTGCCGCAACTGCCACACCCAGAGCAAGGAGATGCTGCAAGGGATCGTCAAGCAGCGCAAAGAGGCGGTGATCGAGACCAAGCTGAAGGTCGAGAAGCAGCTGGTACACGCCCACTTTGAAGCCAAGGCGGCCTGGGATGCTGGCGCCACCGAGGCAGAGATGAAGGATATTCTGCAGGACATCCGTCACGCCCAGTGGCGCTGGGACTACGCCATCGCCTCCCACGGGGTGCAGATGCACGCCCCCGAAGTGGCCCTCAAGGTACTTGGCAGCGCGCTGGATAAAGCCGCTGACGCCCGCACCAAGCTGGCGCGCCTGTTGGCCAGCAAGGGGATCAGCCACGAGATCGCCATCCCCGACATCTCCACCAAGGAGAAAGCGCAAGCCGCCCTTGGCATGGATATGAAGCAGTTCAACAGCGACAAGGCCCAATTCCTCAAGACCACGGTCCCCGCCTGGGATGCCGAGGCCAAAGCGGCCGGACGGCTGGCACAGTAACGGCGCCTGCGGGTCCGGCGCCAAGTCGGGCCCTCAGCGGATGGAGGCTTCCTATGGGTGATTTAACGATGGATTTTTTACGACTGATGCTGATGGCAGCCATGCTGCTCACCAGCCTGCAGGGTCAGGCGGCCGAGCCGGCAGCAGCCCCTGTTCCAGCTACACATGAGGTGGAATTTTTACGCAATCCCGACAAGGCCTGCACCGACTGTCACAAGGAGCAGAGCGAAGGGATGCACGGCAAGCATGGTCAGGCGACCAATCCCAACAACCTTAAACAGGTGACCTGCACCAACTGCCACGGCCAGCCCTCCCCCCAGCACAGGGAAGGGGTCAAGGATGTGATGCGCTTCAGCCACAGCCTGAAGGATAAAGAGAGCATCAAGCTTTATCCCATCAGCGAGCAGAACGGGGTCTGCATGAGCTGCCACGAGCCCAAAGAGCTTCGCGAGACGCTCTGGGCCCACGACGTGCACGCAACCAAGCTCACCTGCACCAGCTGCCACCAGCTGCACCCGGCCAAGGAGCCCATGGTGGCGATCCCGGAGAAGTCCCGCATCAAGCTTTGCGTCGACTGCCACAGCAAGCAGCATGAGGCCGTCAAGGCCAAGGCGAACACCACCTCGGGCAAGGAGGCACAATGAGCTGCTCTCGCCGTCACTTCATGGCGGGGATGAGCGCGGGGGCCCTCATCATGATGACGGGGGCTGCTCGTGCCAACACCCGATCCCTTGCCACCACCCTCGCCCACAGCCAGACCATCGATGGGATCCGCTATGGCATGATCCACGACGAGACGGCCTGCATCGGCTGTACCGCCTGCATGGATGCCTGCCGGGAGGTGAATCAGGTGCCAGAGGGGGTCTCGCGCCTCGAGATCATCCGCTCAGGCCCGGTCGGTGAATATCCCGACGCCGAGTACCGCTTCTTTCGCAAGTCCTGCCAGCACTGCGACAACGCCCCCTGCGTGCATGTCTGCCCGACCGGCGCTTCCCATATCCGCAAGGAGGATGGCATCGTCGATGTCGACGCGGATCTCTGCGTCGGTTGCATGTATTGCCTCGCCGCCTGCCCCTATCAGGTACGCTTTATCAACCCTGTGACCCGAGTGGCAGACAAGTGCGACTTTTGCCGCAAGACCAACCTGGCGGCGGGCAAGGAGCCAGCGTGCGTGGAATCCTGCCCCACCAAGGCGCTGGTGTTCGGCAATCTGGATGACCCGGACAGCCCCATCGCCCAACGGCTGGTGAAGGAGACCACCTATCGCTACAAGCAGGCGCTCGGCACTTCGCCCAAGATGTACCGCGTGCCCAAAGGGGAGATAAAGTCATGACGATGCAAGAGGCGTTTCACTTCCCCTCCCTTGTGTGGGACTGGCCCATCGCCATCTATCTCTTTCTGCTCGGCATCTCCGCCGGGGCCACCACCCTCTCGGTGCTGTTGCGAAGCAAGGGGGCCGGCAGCGAGAGCGGCATCATCAAGGCGACCGCCATTCTGGCGCCAGCGAGCGTGATCCTGGGGTTACTGATCCTTATCTTCCATCTGGCCCGCCCCTGGACCTTCTGGAAGCTGATGTTCCACTACCAGTTCGACTCAGTGATGTCGATGGGGGTCATGCTGTTTCAGCTCTATATGGCGGTGCTGTTCGCCTGGCTGGCGGTGGTGTTTCGCACCGAGATCGAGACAATGCGCAGCCGGTTGCTGAAAGAGAAGTTCGCCTTTGTGGATGATCTCATCGCTTGGCTTGCCCGCATCGAACGGCTGCTGGCGCCGCTCTTGCTGCTGCTTGCCGTGCTGCTAGGGGCCTACACCGGCTTTCTGCTCTCGGCACTCAAGACCTATCCGCTGTTGAACAACCCGGTGCTGCCGGTGTTGTTTCTGGTCTCGGGCATCAGCTCCGGTATCGCCTCCACCATCTTGCTGGCGGTGACGCTCTTCAAGGAGAACCATCACAGCCAGGGGGTGAGCTTTGTCCACCGCTTCGAGCGGCCGGTGCTGGCAGTGGAGATGCTGCTGCTGGTCTGCTTCTTTACCGGCCTCTACTTCGGTGGCGGCCAGAAGGAGGCTGCCATGTGGGCCGCCATCGGCAGCGGCTTCTGGGCTCAGGTGTTCTGGGTCGGGGTGGTGGGCATCGGCATGCTGCTGCCCCAGTTGCTGGCCCTGCTGACCCCGGCGCCCCTGCGGGAGCGAAACGGCCATCTGGTACTGGTCTGCAGCCTGACCCTGGTGGGGATCCTGCTGCTGCGCTACTTCGTGCTCTACGCCGGCCAGATGACGGTCGTTTAAAGATATGATCACCAGCGCCAGCCGCCCTCGGGTGACTGGCGCTTATTTGTTGCGATGAGTTGTTGCCAAGAATGTGGATGTTATCCCCCAGCGCCGGTACGGTGCAGACGCTGCGGCATAACATAGACGAATGATTGACTGGAGGTTGTGTGCTGGCGGAGCTCGGCTATCTCTCACTGTTGCTGGCGACCGGACTCGCCCTGCTGCAAGGCACCTTGCCCTGGCTGGGATTACGGCTCGCCTCACGCCCGTTGCTCGGCTGCGCAACACCGCTGGCCCTCTTGGTCGCGATCCTGCTCGGGGCCGCCCTGCTGCTGCTCGCCAGCTGTTTTGGCCTCGATGACTTTACCCTGGTCTATGTGGCCCAGCACGCCAACAGCGCCCTGCCGCTGGGCTTCAAGCTGGCGGCGGTGTGGGGCGGCCACGAGGGCTCCATGCTCTTCTTCGTCTTTGCGCTGGGGCTGTGGGGCGCTCTGGTGGCCCTTTGCTCCAGGCGGGTCGATCCGCTGATTACAACTCGGGTATTGGCCATCATGGGGCTGATCGTCGGGCTGTTCGCCCTCTATACCCTGATCTTCTCCAGCCCGTTTGACCGCCAGTTCCCGGGGCCGCTGGAGGGGCGCGATCTCAACCCCATGCTGCAAGATATCGGCCTGATCATCCACCCGCCCTTGCTCTATCTCGGTTACGTCGGCTTTGCCGTCAACTTCGCCTTCGCCATGGCGGCGCTCCATTCGGGCAGGCTGGATGGTGCCGTGGCCCACTGGAGTCGCCCCTGGGCGCTCGGCTCCTGGGTGTTTCTCACCGCCGGTATCGTGCTGGGCTCCTGGTGGGCCTATTACGAACTGGGCTGGGGTGGCTGGTGGTTCTGGGATCCGGTAGAAAATGCCTCCCTCTTGCCTTGGCTGCTCGGCACCGCCCTGCTGCACGCCCTGATTGTCTGCGAGAAGCGCGGCGCTTACGGCCACGCCGTGCTGCTGCTCTCCATCTTTACCTTTGCCTTGAGCCTGCTCGGCACCTTTGTGGTGCGCTCCGGGGTGCTCACCTCGGTGCACGCCTTTGCGGTGGACCCCAGCCGCGGCCTCACCCTCTTGTTGCTGCTCGGTTTGCTATTGACCTGCGCCCTCACCCTGTTTGCCCTGCGTGCAGACATTCGCGCCCCCTATGCCCGCTTTGGCTTGCTGTCAAAGGAGGGGCAGCTCGGCGCCGCCATCCTGCTGCTCTGCGTGGCCTGCGCCAGCGTGCTGCTCGGCACCTTCTACCCCATGGTGTTCCAGTCGCTTCATCTGGGTTCGCTCTCGGTGGGTGCCCCCTATTTCAATACCATCTTCGTGCCGCTGGCCCTCTGCCTGATGGCGCTGATGACCCAACTGCCGCGCCTGCGCTGGCAGCAGCTTGCGACACATTCCCGACTCAACGCTCTGTTGCCGCCGCTGTTTGGCCTGCTTGGCGGCGGGCTCATTAGCCTTGCCTATCTGGAACAGGGATCGTTTTCCGGTAACTGGAACGGCATCCTCGCCAATATGGTGAGCCTCTGGCTGATAGCCAGCCTGCTGCTCCCGCTCTTGCAACTGACGTCGCTGCGTGAACTCACCCTCAATCGGTTCGGCAGCCTGCTGGCCCACCTCGGGGTGGCGGTGTGCGCCCTCGGCATCGCGCAAATGAGCCACCACAGTCAGGAAGGAGGCACAGTGCTAAGTGCCAACCAGCCCTACCAGCTCGGTGCGTTCGAATTTCGCTATGAGGGACGCGAGCCGATCATCGGCCCCAACTACACCGCCGAGCGCATCACGCTCAGCGTGCATAAAGAAGATAAAGAGATCGCCAGGCTCACCCCAGAGCGACGTCACTACAGCGTGCGCACCATGAACATGAATGAACCCGGCATCGCGTGGGGAATGCTCGGCGATCTCTACGTGGTGCTGGGTGAGAAGATGGGACCAGATGCCTATGCCATGCGGCTGCACTACAAGCCGCTGGTGCGCTGGATCTGGCTCGGCGGCCTGTTGATGATGGCGGGCGGCACCCTGCGCCTGCTCGCCCGTCGCCCCTTGCTTGCCTCCCGTCCCGTTGCGGTTGGCACCTCCCATCCCCGGCTCGAACAGGAGGTGTTATGAGATCCCGCCTGCGCCTCTTTCTTCCACTGCTGCTGACCCTGGGCCTCGGCGCCCTGCTTTGGCTCGGCCTTGGCAACAATCCCTACAGCCAGGATGAGGCGACGCTCGGCCGTACCCTGCCTGCGTGGCAAAGCAACAATCTGCTGGATGGGAGTCCGATCCAGACTGCCAGCCTCAAGGGCGAGCCCTTTGTCCTTAACGTCTGGGCCAGCTGGTGCGCCAACTGCCGCGCCGAGCATCCGCTGCTCAGCAAGCTCGCTGGCACAGTGCCCCTCTACGGCCTCAATTACCGGGACAAGGGGGATGCCGCCCGCGCCTGGCTTATCCAGGCGGGCAACCCCTATCGCGCTATACTGGCCGACCCCGACGGCAAACTGGCCCTTGAGCTCGGCGTCTACGGCACACCGGAGACCTATCTCTTTGACAGCGATGGCACCCTGCTGACCCGCCATACCGGCCTGCTCACCCGGGAGATCTGGCAACGTCAGTTTGCCCCCCTGCTCGACCAGGCGCGAACTGATGCGCAGATAAAGGCCGCTACAACGGCACCCGCAATTGCGCCATCTATTGCGCCGTCTATTGCAATATCAGCTCTGGAGACACAGCCATGATGCGCCGTTCTCTTGCCTGCGCCCTGCTGGCCCTCGGCATGCTGCTGAGTGCAACTGCATATTCCAGCGGGGTCGATACCTATCAGTTTCGCCATCCCGAGCTGCAAAATCGGGCGCAAGAGCTTGCCCGCGCCCTGCGCTGCCCCCAGTGCCAGAACCAGAACCTGGTGGAGTCCAACTCCCCCATCGCGCGGGATCTGAGGCTAGAGGTCTACCGCTGGGTGGACGAGGGGCAGTCTGATGAGCAGGTGATCGCCCGCATGACGGAGCGCTTCGGCGATTTCGTCCGCTACGATCCCCCCTTCAAGAGCAGCACGGCGCTGCTGTGGGGCGGCCCCCTGCTGCTGTTGGGGCTGGCACTGTTGATCCTGTTTCACCGCCTGACACGCACAAAGGCGCAACCCATCCCTGCCGTTAAGGCCATCGATGAGGCCCCCCCTCAACCCGCCGCCGATCCGCGCAGCGAATTGAATTTGCTGATCATGCACGGGGAGCAGGCAGGCCTCTCCCCCGACCAACCACTCTACAGGGAGCTGAGCGCCGCCCGTTTGGCCAACGCCATCCCGGCGGCTGAGCTGGCCCTGCGCACGCAACTGGCCAGCCAGCGTGACAATCGCGGCCGCAATAACCAGCACGGGCGGACCTTGTTGCTGCTTGGCATCATGGCCATCGCGGCCGTTGCCGCTGTGTATTTCAGCAGCGGCCGCTATCAGGCATGGCAGGATTATGCATCCCGTCCCGATCCGCTGGCGGGGTTGAGCCCGCGGGATCTGCAGGACAAGGAGCTGGGGAGTCTACATCAGAAGCTTCAGCGCAGCCCCGCCGATCTCGACAGCTGGGCGGCGCTCGGCCAGCTCTATCTCTATCGGGGTGAATATGACAACGCCCTGCTCGCCTACCAGCGTCTCGCTCTGCTGGAGGGGGGCGCCAGCGCGGCGACCCAGGCCGCCCAAGCCACCGTACTCTACTATCAGGCGGGCCAGCAGCTGACTCCCGAGGCAACCCGCCTGCTGGAGAGCGCCCTCAAGCAGGATGCGGGGGAAGTGAGCGCCCTGATGCTGCTCGCCTCCGATCACTTCCTGCATGGCCGCTACAGCCAGGCCATTGCGCTGTGGCAGCAACTGCTCGATGGCGAGCGCCCTCGCATCAACCGGGCCGCGCTGATCGAGGCGATCCAGACGGCAAGCATAATGGGCGGGTAACCCCTTGATTGAATGAGGGTAATCGTGGTGATATGGCGCCGCGACCACGCAAGTGGCTCAGCACTCTCTTTCAATAGACAAGGATGTCTGGATGCAACTCACCCTGTTAAACGACTCGGGCAAATTCGATGGGCTCGATGACACCATTAGGCACGTTTTTGCCGAGACGGCGCACAAATTGAATGCCTTGTTCGATCTCTCCCAACTGGATGTCACCTTCAGCCCTTTTGCCGAGGGGGATGCTCCCGATTCGGGTATCGGTGGCTGGGCCATCAACATGTATCGAATAGAACTCCAGCTTGATCTGGAACGGCCCGACATCAAAGAGGTGATCATCACCGAATTGCCTGCCGTGCTGGCCCACGAAGTCCACCATATCGTGCAAAAGAAGAACAAAGTGGAAGCAGAAACACTGGCCGAAAACCTGATTTTTGAAGGGCTGGCCTGCTACTTTGAGCAGAGGTTCAATGGTGGCACACTCCCCTCGCTGTTCAAGGAGTCTCATCACCATGACTGGCAATCGCTCCTGGCAGAGATGACGCCCCATCTATCCAGCAAGCAGTTCAACTATTTAGACTTTTTCTACTGCCGTGATAACCGGCCATTTCCCAAATATGCCGGTTACTGGGTGGGGTTCAATCTGGTGGCCAACTATCTGGCCAAAAATGGCCTGAATTAAATAGAGGTCATGGGCCTGCCCGCCGAGGCGTATTTCAATTAACACGCCGTCACACTGTTCATGGCTATCACAGAGCCCAAATCCGGAGAGAAGATCATGATCCCCATTCGCTGCAAGGCCGTCTCTGGCGTTGCCCTCACCACTGTCGATGGCGAAACAAAATTGCTGGTGATGAAGCGGGTCAAGGGAGGCTTCTGGTGCCATGTGGCGGGCACGGTGGAGGCGGGTGAAACCGGCTGGCAGACCATTATTCGGGAGTTTGGCGAAGAGACGGGGATCAGGGTCACCGAACTCTACAACGGCCAGTATCTGGAACAGTTTTACGAGGCGAGCTTGAATACGGTGGAGGTGGTGCCGGTCTTTGTGATCTATTGCCCGCCCAATCAGGCGGTGACCCTCAACGACGAGCACACAGACTATCGCTGGTGTTCCCTGGCCGAGGCCAAGGCGCTGGTGAGTTTCCCCGGCCAGAAGGCGCTCTACGACCATATCTGGCACCATTTTGTCGACAACGCCCCCTCTCCCCTGATGCGGGTCGATATCCGCTGACCGCGCACGGCTTCCCCCTGTAAATGCAACACGCCCCCGGATGGGGGCGTGTTATATCTAAAGCCAGCCAAGCGCTTTTGTTAGCCCAAGCAGATGGCCTACGGCCGCTCGCCAGCGGCCAGACGGCGGTTGATATCGGCGATAACCGGGGCGATGTCGGCCAGGGTATCAATCACATAGTGTGCCCCCGCCGCCCGCAGTTTGGCCTCGGCCGGTGCGCGCCGGGCGGCGATCTCCGCCTCGCTCATGGCGGCAAACTCTTCCCAAGTGGCACCAAATTCGTTGCCGGAAACCGACAATCCCACCGTCCACATGCCCGCGTTAAGCCCTTCGCTGATACCCGGCACGGCGTCATCCACCTTGATGCAGCGATGCACCGCACTCACTCCCAGCTCAATCACGTTGGCCAGCGCCATCCAGGGGCCGGGGCGACCACCGGCTTTGAGGTCATCGGTAGCGACCCAGTGATCCGGGCGATAGCCGTGATCGGCCGCCGCTGGCACCAGCGCCTCCATGACTGGACGGGGGTAACCGGAGCAGGAGCCAATGCGCATCCCCTGACCCCGCAGAGCGTCCAGCACCGGCAGCACACCGGGGATGGGGTCGGCGAAGCGGGTCACGGCGGCAATCTGCAGCGGCATAAAGGTGTGATAAATGTGGTCCACCTCGGCGTGGCTCATGGGGTGGCCGAAGCGGGCCTGCCAACGCGCATCAACCAAAGGCAGACGGCCCAGCGTGGCGATATGATCCCACTTGCCAAGGCCCATGGGCTGGCGTGCTTCGTCCAGAGTCACGGGAAAGTCATAGGCGCGGGCGAAGGCCTCTACGAAGATGGAGGTGGGGGCGAAGGAGCCGAAATCGACGACGGTGCCGGCCCAGTCGAGGATCAGCGCCTCCACGTCGGTGGTAGGGTCGATGGCAGTCTGCAAGTCAGTCATGGTGGTGTTCCTGTTTCGGTGAAAGTGCGATCTCGCCGAGGGCGTGATCGAGAATGGTGATGGCCCGCACCAGATCGGCACGGGCGATATTGAGTGGCGGCGAGAGCTGGATGACATTGCCCTGAGAGACCTTGAAGCTGAGTCCCAGCTCCAGACAGCGGTAGAGCAGCCGCTCGGCGGCCTGGCTATTGCGGGTGCGACTCTGGTGATCGACCACCAGATCGAGCGCCCAGAGCAAACCGATACCGCGCACCTGCCCGATCAGCGGATGACGTTCGGCCAACTTGCCGAGCTCGGCCGCCATAAAACGGCCATCCTCCTGCGCTTTTGCCAACAATCCAGCTTCGCGGATTGTCTCTATAGTGGCGAGGGCCGCCGCGCAGCCGATGGGGCTCTTCTCGTGGGTGTAGTGACCGAGCGAAATAGCTGCGGCCTGATTGAAACGGTCGCGGGTGATGAGCGCGGCAAACGGCACCACCCCGCCCCCCAACCCCTTGCCTAGACAGATGATGTCGGGCTCGATGCCGAACTCTTCAAAGCTGAACCAGTGGCCGGTGCGGCCCAGGGCATTGGGGATCTCGTCGACGATCAGCAGCACCTTGTGGCGATCGCAGATCTCGCGCACCCGCTGCCAGTAGGCCTTCGAGGGCACCTGCACATCGGTGTTGCGGATAGGTTCGGCGATAAAGGCGCCGATCCCTCCCTCCTTCTCGATGACGTACTCCAGATAATCGGCGTAGTGCTGGTCATCCCCCTCCCCGCGATACCAGACGCCGCGATAACGGGTGGGCGGTGGAATGCGCTCCACGCCGGCCATCAGCGGGCCCATACCAGCGCGAAAACAGGCCTCGCCACCAACCGAGATGGCATCGAGGGAGGCGCCGTGAAAGGCATCCCACAGGGACACCACTTTGCTGTTGCCGGTGATGAAACGGGCAAGCTTCAGGGCAATCCCCACCACCTCGCTGCCGCCGGGGGCGAACAGCACCCGGTTGAGATCGCCGGGGGCCAGTTCAGCCAGGGTGCGGGCGCAGTCGATGGCAACCTGATGGGTGTAGCGGCGGGGTGCAAACGGCAGATTGGCGAGTTGCTGCTGCACCGCGGCCACCACCCTGGGGTGGCCGTGGCCCAGCTGATGGACGCTGTTGCCGTGAAAATCGAGGTAACGCTTGCCCGATACGCTGGTCAACCAGCTCCCCTGCGCCCCCTCGATCAAATCCAGACAGGGGGTGGAGAGTGCCTGATGGAGAAAGTAGCGGCTATCCTCCGCCAATCCCGCCTGCACCGCCTCGCTCTGGTCAGCCCACCAGCGCGCCCGCCCCTCGCCAAGGTTGATATCCCCTTCGCTATCGGCGCGGCCGCTGCCGTGCAGCTTATGGTCATGCAAATCGCGGCCACGCAGATCACGACCCTGAGCCAGCATGCTGGTCATCGCGCGTCCCCTTGCCAGTAGCAGGCGCTGGCCATGGCGGCGAGCAGAGCGCGCACCCGCTCTGGGGTCACATCACCGATATTGCCGATACGGAAGCAATCGGCCTGGGAGACCTTGCCCGGGTAGATAACAAAACCCTGTGCCTTGAGCCGCTGGTAGAAGTCGGCGAAGCGGTAGTCAGGGTGGGTCGGAGAGTAGAAGGCGGTGATGATGGGAGATTGCCACTGTTCTGGCAGCAGTGGCGCAAAGCCGAGGGCAGCCATCCCCGCCACCAGCGTGCGCTGATTTTCATTGTAACGCTGATGGCGGGCGGCGATGCCCCCCTCCTCGTCCAGCTCGCGCAGCGCCTGGGCAAAGGCAAGCACGGTATGGGTGGGCGAGGTAAAGCGCCACTTGCCCCCTTGCTGCTCCATGGTCTGCCACTGGGCGTGCAGGTCGAGGGAGACCGAGCGGGCACGACCGGCGCAGGCCGCCAGCGCAGCGCGGCGGGCGATGACGAAGCCAAAGCCCGGCACCCCCTGAATGCACTTGTTGGCCGAGCTGATAAGAAACTCGATGCCAAGGCGTCCCATGTCGATGGGGATACCGCCAAAGCTGCTCATGGCATCGACGATCAGGCGAATGCCGCGGCGCTGGCAGAGCGCAGCCACCTCCTCAAGGGGGTTGAGCATGCCGGTGGTGGTCTCGCAATGCACCATGGCCAGATGGGTGATCTCGGGGTGGCGCACCAGCATCGCCTCGATGGCGGCGGGTTCGGGGCGGTTGGTCTCGCCGCAATCCAGCTCGTGGTGGCGCAGGCCAAGGCAGCGGGCCATCTCCCCCATGCGGGCACCATAGGCGCCGTTGTTGATGATCAGCAGACACTCATCGACGCCTATCGCCGAGCCCAGCACGCTCTCTACCACATAGCTGCCACTCCCCTGCAGCAAGACGGCGCTGTAGTCACTTTGATATTCAGGGCCGGTGGCGAGGCGCACCAGCTCGCGGCGGATGGGCTCCACCACGCCCTGGTTGTAGTCCGCATCCCAGGTGCAGCTGTCTTGCAGCATGGCGGCGCGCACCGTGGCAGTGGTCGAGAGGGGGCCCGGGGTCAGCAGCAGGTAATCGACGGCGGCGGAGGCCGCAGGAATATGGGTCATGACTTCGCTCCTTTGGTATATACCAGAATGAGCACATTGTGGGTAACTGCCCCGCCAAGGTCAAAGGGGTGGCGCTACGTGCAACAAAAAATTCATTTTCAGCGCCGGGATCGCGATAATCTAGGAAGCCTGAACAGCAGGGGCGCTGCTGGTATCTACCAACGCATGTTGATGTTGCCGTGTAACGACCGGGCAGATGACCTGCCCTGTGCCCAGCCCATTGCCCAACTCATTGCACAACTTATTGCAAAACCAGGAATTTTCATGAGCAAACCGCAATACCTGCAGATCAAGGATGCCCTCGCCAACCAGATCCTGGCGGGGGGTCTGGCCCCCAACGACAAGCTCCCCTCCGAGCGGCTGCTGGGGGAACTCTATGGCACCACAAGGGTCACCATCCGCGAGGCACTGGTGCAGCTGGAGGCGAACGGCCTTATCTATCGGGAGGATCGCCGCGGCTGGTTCGTCACCCCGCCGCGCTTTCGCTTGAATCCCAGACGCACCTCCAACTTTCACCAGATAGTGCGGGAGCAAGGGGGTGAGCCGCGCACCGAGCTGCTGGAAAAAAACCGCCAGGCGGTGCCGCCCGCGTTGATGGCGCAGTTGCAGCTCAAGCCGTTCGACAGCCTGTTTCTGCTCAAACGGCTGCGCTACGCCAACGGGCGCGCTATCTGCTACTGCGAAAACCACTGCCTGCCAGAGCGGGTGCCCGGCCTGCTGGAGCTGGATCTCAACGGCAGTCTGACCGAGATCTACCAGGCCCATTACGATCTCCACTACGCCCGCATGCAGGTGCGCTTTTTTCCCACCGCCCTGCCGGACGAAGTGGCCAAGGCGCTGGGGGCCACCGCCGGTCTGCCCGCCCTACGCCTCGAGCGGCTCAACTTCGATCAGCACGGCCGGGTGCTCGACTTCGATCTGGAGTACTGGCGCCACGACAGTCTGGAGATCGAGGTGGATACCCAGGATTAGTCACGGATAAATCAGGAACGGCAAAACGTCACGGGGCTGTCACGGTCACGTCATAAAGATCCCCTAGCCTCTCTCTCGACCAACCTGGTTTATACCAAACCAATCTAACTGGAGAAGAGGATGAAACAGGGAACCCATCTGCTGGCCGCCGCCGTGCTGGCTGCCATGACCGCCCCGGCACTGGCCGCGACCGATCTCACCGTCTACACCGCCTTCGAACCGGAGCAGCTCAACGAGCTGAAAACCGCGTTCGAACGCCAGCATCCGGACATCAACATCAAGTGGGTGCGTGACTCCACCGGCGTGGTCACCGCCCGCTTGCTGGCAGAAAAAGCGCAGCCCAAGGCGGATGTGGTGTGGGGACTGGCCGCCACCAGCCTGATGCAGCTCGATCAGCAGCAGATGCTCAATGCCTATGCACCGAAAGGACTGGAGAAGCTCGACAGCCGCTTTCGCGACAGCAAGGCCGAGCCGCACTGGATCGGTCTGGACGCCTTCTTCAGCGCCATCTGCTTCAACAAGGTAGAGGCGGAAAAACAGGGGATACCGGCGCCCACCAGCTGGGCCGACCTCACCAAGCCCATCTACAAGGGCAAGGTGATCATGCCCAACCCCAGCTCCTCCGGTACCGGTTACCTGAGCGTTGCGGGCTGGCTGCAGACCATGGGCGAGCAGCAGGGCTGGCAATTTATGAACGGCCTGCACCAGAACATCGACCGTTACACCCACTCGGGCTCCGCCCCCTGCAAGCTGGCCGCCAGCGGTGAAACGGTGATCGGTATCTCCTTCGACTTCCCGGCTACCAGCCTCAAGGCCAAGGGTGCCCCCATCGAGGTGGTGTTCCCGAAAGAGGGGTCGGGCTGGGATATGGAGGCCGCCGCCATCATCAAGGGCACCCCCAAGCTGGAAGCCGCCAAACAGCTGCTCGACTTTGCCGCCACCGAACAGGCCAACGCCCTCTACAACAAGTCGTTCGCCGTGGTCGCCATCCCCGATGTAGCCCAACCGAGAGCGGGCTATCCGGCGGATATCAAAGGCCAGATGATCGACAACGACTTTAGCTGGGCAGCCCGCGAGCGTAACGCCATCCTGGCCCAGTGGAGCGCCAGCTTCGACGGCAAGACCGAAGCCAAACAGTAAGCGTGAAGGGCGGCGGTTTGTTCACGCCAGACACACCGCTGCCAATAAACAGCCAGTCGAAGGCCAACAGCTGTTGGCCTTCGCTTTTTGGTTTTAACTTCCCGAGTTTGCATTGCCTTCAATTAGCGACGCTTCGCCCATCCACACAGGGCCCAGCCACTTGCTGACGACCCGATCTCATCTGACTGTCATCAAGCTGTCATCCCCCGATCACCTGACCGTCACACTTCACCCGCAAACTGGTATATACCAAATCAGTAGCGAGTCGAACCATGACCCAGCCCTATCTGGACATTCAACATCTCAACAAGCAGTTCGGTGCTTTTCAGGCCCTCAAGGGGATCTCTCTGACCATTGAGCCGGGGGAGTTTATCTGCTTTCTCGGCCCCTCCGGCTGCGGCAAAACCACCCTGCTCAGAGCCATCGCCGGCTTGGATCTGCCGGACAACGGCGAGATCTGGCAAGGGGGGCGCAATATCTCCCGCCTGCCGCCCCAGGAGCGCGATTTTGGCATCGTGTTTCAGTCCTATGCCCTCTTCCCCAACCTGACGGTGGCCCAGAACATCGCCTTCGGCCTTGAGAATCAGGGGCTGGCGCGGGATCTCATCAAGGAGCGGGTCGATCACTGGCTGGGGCTGGTGGATCTAACTGCCCAGTCCCACAAATACCCGAGCCAGATCTCCGGCGGCCAGCAGCAGCGGGTGGCGCTGGCCCGGGCGCTCGCCCTCTCCCCCGGTTTGTTGCTGCTGGACGAACCGCTCAGCGCGCTGGATGCACTGGTGCGCACCCATCTTCGCAGCGAGATCCGCGCCCTGCAGCAGCGCCTTGGCATCACCACCATCATGGTGACCCACGATCAGGAAGAGGCGCTGACCATGGCCGACCGCATCGTAGTGATGGAGGGCGGCCGCATCGTACAGGTGGGCACCCCGCAGGAGATCTACCACCAGCCTGCCAGCCGCTTCGTGGCAAGCTTTGTCGGCACCATGAACTTCCTCGAGACCCTGGTGCTGAGCCCCACTCAGGTGCGCCTCAACGAACAACCGCTGCAACTCGCCAACCAGGCCGCTGCCGGCAGCAAATTGCAGGTGGCGATCCGCCCCGAGGCGATCACCCTGAGTGCGCCGAGCGAGCCGTATCTTGGCCAACATGGCGTTGAAGCAACCATCGATCAGGTGGAGTTTCTCGGCGCCGCCCAGCGCCTTATCTGCACCGCCGACACCTATCTGGGCCCGCAGCAGATCCTGGTGGAGCGCCCGACCCACGAGCTGCCCCGCCACGAACAGGGTGGCTGGCGCAGCGGCATGCGCTGCTCGCTGCACTGGCCCGCCGGAGCGATGCAGCTGTTTGAAGGAGATCGCCCATGACAGCCCCCTTCGCGACCTCCTCCCTGTTGCCGCCAGCGACAGCCCGCCAAGACTCTCGCTGGCAGCGGCTCTGTCGCGGCTGGAGCCGGGATCAGCTGCTGCAACTGATCCTGCTGGTGCTCGGCATCGCCCTGCTCACCGGCGGTCTGCTGCTGCCACTGCTCACCATGCTGCAAAAAAGTCTGCAGGATGAGAACGGCCTCTGGGTGGGCCTTGCCAACTTCAGCGCCTACTTCGACTCCCCTCATCTGGGGCGCACCATCGGCAACACCCTCTGGCTCGGGGTGCTGATCACCGCGCTGGTGGTGACCATCGCCTTTGGCTACGCCTACGCCCTCACCCGCACCTGTATGCCGGGCAAGCCCCTGTTTCGCCTCATCGGTTTGATCCCGCTGTTGATGCCCTCCCTGTTGCCCGCCATCAGTCTGGTCTACTGGTTTGGCAATCAGGGGATCGCCAAGGGGCTGCTCGGCGGCGAGAGCATCTACGGCCCCATCGGCATCGTCATTGGCCTTGGCTTCTGGTGCTTCCCCCACGCCCTGATGATCCTTATCACGGCGCTGGGTCAGAGCGACGCCCGCCTCTATGAAGCCTCCCGGGTGCTGGGCAGCAGCGGCTGGCGCACCTTTGTCACCGTCACCCTGCCTACCGCCCGTTATGGCCTGCTCAGCGCCGCCATCGCCGTCTTCACCCTCACCATCTGCGACTTCGGGGTAGCCAAGGTGATTGGCGGCCAGTACAGCGTGCTGGCTACCGATATCTACCGGCAGGTGATCGGGATGCAGAACTTCTCACTCGGCGCCGTTGCCAGCGTTACCCTGCTGCTGCCGGCACTGTTGAGCTTTGCACTCGAGCACAGAGTGCGCAGCAAGATGCAGGAGCAGAGCAGCACCAAGGCGGTGCCCTATCAACCCAAACCCCATCGGCTGCGGGATCTGCTGGCGCTCGGTTGGTGTACCCTCTGGGCCCTGCTGTTTCTGGCGCTGGTGGGGATGGCGGTTTACGGCTCGCTGGTACAGTTCTGGCCCTACAACCTCGGGCTGACGCTGGATCACTACGCCTTTGACAGCAACAGCGTCTACGGCTGGCAGCCATTTACCAACACCTTGCAGCTGGGCCTCTATACCGCGCTTATCGGCACCGTGCTGGTGATGGTGCTGGCCTGGGCGCAGGAGAAGGGGCGCCACTTCGCGCCGCTGCGCCAGCTGCTGCATCTGCTCGCCATGCTGTCGCTGGCGGTACCCGGCATGGTGCTGGGGCTCGGTTACATCTTCTTTTTCAACGGCAATCCGCTCTTTGGCGGCCTCTACGGCACCCTGCCACTGATGGTGCTCTCCTGCGTCATCCACTACTACACCGTGGGTCATATGACGGCGCTGACCAGCCTCAAGCAATTGCCCAAGGAGCTGGAGCTGGTGGCCATTTCTCTGCGCATTCCGCTCTGGAAGGCGTTCTGGCGAGTCACCCTGCCCGCCTCCCTGCCCGCACTGCTGGAGATCTTTATCTATCTGTTCGTCAACGCCATGACCACCACCTCGGCGGTGATCTTCCTCTACTCGAGCGACAGCGTGCTCGCCTCCATCGCCGTGCTGAACATGGAGGATTCCGGCGATACCGCCGCGGCCGCCGCCATGGCCACCCTGATCCTGCTGGCCGCCGCCACCGTCAAGCTGCTCCAGCTCTTTTTGAGCCGCGCCCTGCTGGATTGCACCCAGCGCTGGCGCCACCAATAACCTTATCGAGGAGTCATCATGTCCACTCTCCCCTTCTGGCTGGCCGAAGCGCTCGCCGCCGAACAGCCCGCGCCGCCCACGCCCCTAGTCGGCAACCACGAGGCCGATGTCTGCATCGTCGGTGGCGGTTTTACCGGGCTATGGAGCGCCATCGCCCTTAAACAGACCGAGCCTGCCTTACGCATCATGGTGCTGGAAAAAGATCGCTGCGGCAGCGGCGCCTCCGGGCGCAACGGCGGCTGCCTGCTCACCTGGTCGGCGAAGTATTTGACGTTAAGGCGCCTGTTTGGCGAGCAGCAGGCCGCATGGCTGGTACAAAGATCCGAGCAGGCGGTACACGAGATCGCCCACTTCTGCGAACAGCACAACATAGAGGCAGAGCTGAGGGTCGAGGGCACCTGCTACACCGCCACCAGCGAGGCGCAGCGCGGCCTGATGGAGCCGGTATTGCAGGAGCTACAGCGCGCCGGTCTTAACCAGTGGCAGGCGATTGCGGAGGGTGAACTGGCGAGCCAGAGCGGCTCCCACGTTCATCTGGAGGGGCTCTACAGCCCCCACGCCGGTTCGGTGCAACCGGCACTGCTGGTGCGCGGCCTGCTGCGGGTGGCGCGGGAACTGGGGGTCGAGGTCTATGAACACTCCCCTATGCGGCGCCTTGAGGCGGGCCAGCCTGCGCGGGTGCAAACGCCACAGGGCGAGGTGCGTGCCCGCAAGGTGGTGCTGGCCCTCAACAGCGCCATGGTGCAGCACTTTCGCGAGTTTCGCCGCAGCATAGTGCTGGTCTCCTCCGATATGGTGATAACCGACCCCGCACCGGATGCACTGGCTGCCCAGCAGCTTGAGCACGGCCGCTCCGTGGTGGATGGCCGCACCTTTGTCCATTACTACCGATCCACCCCGCAAGGGCGGCTGATGCTGGGCAAGGGGGGCAACACCTTCGCCTTTGCCAACCGCCATCTAGCCGAGTTTGATGCCCCCAGCCGCTATCTTGCCCCCCTCACCCGCACCCTGCGCCGCTTCTTTCCGGCGCTTAAAGAGGTGCCCATCGCAGCCAGCTGGTGCGGCGCCTCCGACCGCTCGGTGGATGGCCTCCCCTTCTTCGGCCACTGGCGAGGGCAGCCCAATATCGTCTATGGTCTCGGCTACTCCGGCAACGGAGTGGCGCAAAGCTGGATCGGCGGCCAGATCCTGGCGGCTTTGGTGCGCGATGAAGTGCGGGAGGAGGACAAACCGTGGCGCGACTGCGCCCTGGTAAGCGGCCCGCGTGGCTACTTCCCGCCAGAGCCATTCCGCTGGCTGGGCGCCATGGCGGTGCGCAACGCCATCAGGCGCAAGGAGCGTGCGGAAGATGAAAACCGCCCGGTGGCCTGGTATGACAAACAGCTGGCCAAACTTGCCGATGCGGCGGGCAAGGCGGATAAATAATCGCGCTGACATCGCTCTTGCACGGTTCAGCCACGTCTGGCTACAACAAGCAAAGCGCCGACCCGCACACCTTGCGGCGCCTGTTATGGCGCCGCCTTTGCCTGCACTTCCGTGCCCATAAGCAGGGCTGGCCTTGCCTGCCACACCCGTGCCGGGTCGGACTCGGCAATAGCGGCAGCGATCAGCTGCTCGCTCCAGCGACGATGCAGCAACCACATCCTCTGGCCCGCCTCCCCATCACCACGGGTGCACTGCTTGGTCACATCGGCGGTGCGATAGAAGTAGCGCACCAGACTCGTGAGCTCGGCCTCCGGCCAGCGGCAGCCAAAGTCGCGCAGCAGGGATGACCAGAAGTCAATCTGGCGCCGCTCGTGCTCCTGCTCGACCACGTGCAGTTCGGGGATGAGATCCATGGCGTGCCACAAGGCACCATAGCCGACAAAGCGACGATCAAGCTCTTCAAGCGCCAGATCCAGCAGCACCAGCACGTGCGGCCAACTGGTCGCCTGGGTTCGGATCTGCTCTTGCGCCTCACAGATAGCTGCCAGCCACCCCATAGCGAGACGGCAAATGATCGCCTCCTTGTTGGGATAGAGGTGGTAGAGCGATTTGATCCCGACCCCGGCCCGATCAGCAATGGCATTGGTGTTGAGGGCGGCAAAACCTCGCTCCTGCAGCAACAGCAGGGTGGCCTGTTCAATGCGACTCGCCACCTCCTGACTGCGCTGCTGCCGGGGCTGACGCCGCATATGCAGGGCGGCAGGCACTCGTTGTTCTGACATCTTCTCTCCTTCGAACCACTGAGGTCCCCTCTTTGCCCGGGTCACGACCGGTAGTGGCTCATTGACATCCATGAGACAAGGTAAACAAAAAGTTAAATAAATACAGTAATTACTGGATTTTTTCAGAATAGCTGCAATAAACATATCTGCTCAGATCTGCAGTAATTACTGCATTTAACCCAAGGAGAGCAGTGCAATGGATAGCAAACATACCTCAACCCGATTTGGCATCACCCTCCTGTTGGCCGCAGGCCTGCTCGGTGGCTGCCGAAGTGACACCAATGATACGAATGGGGCAACGACCCTATATCTCAACGGCAAGATCCACACCCAGGATGGGCAGCGTCAGGTAGCCGAGGCCATGATGGTCAGTGACGGCCAGTTTATCTATGTGGGCAACCAGGAGGGGGCCGAAGCGCTCAAGCACCCCACCACCCGGGTGGTGGATCTGCAAGGCCGAATGGTACTGCCCGGCCTGCATGACAACCATATCCATCTGCTCGGTACGGTGGCGCTGGACATGTGCGATCTCGATGGCAAACCCGTCACTCTGGATCAGCTGGCCGCCAAGATCAGCACATGCCTGCCCCGCTATGCGGCCAAACCGGGGGAGTGGCTGGTAGTCAACCAGTGGTCTCCCTACGAGGGCAATACGGCAACCGCCAGCCATGCCACCCTGCTGGCAGCCCTCGATGCCGCCGCCCCCGACAATCCGGTGGTGCTGGCCGGGGTCGATGGCCATGCCAGTGCCTACAACTCCCGCGCCCTTGCCATGGCGCAGGATAACGACGGCAACACAATCGGCTTCAATGGAACTACGCTGGCCCCCGGCGGGGTCTTCGAGCCCTTTATCCCCTATGTCGACCTGACCAGCGGAGTGGTGCGTGACACGGCCCGCAGCGCCATTCCAGTGCCCGATAGCGGCGTTCTGAGCGCCAGTGATGAGCAGGCAGCCAGCCAATACGACCAGATCCTGCCCGCCATTGCCGAGCTGATGGCCTCTCGCGGTATCACCAGCATTCAGGATGCCTGCGCCACCGACTTTATCCGCCAGCGACTACTCACCATGCAGTCACGGGACCTGCTGCATATGCGTGTCACGGCCGCCACCTGCTTTAGCGATGATGATTATCAGGGCAAACTCGATATAGAGGGGCATCTTGCCAAGGCCAGCCAGGTGAGAGAATCCTTTGCCAACAACCCGCTGATCAAGGCCGATGCGGTCAAGATCTTCCTCGACGGTGTGCTGGAAGGGGATCCCTTCACAACCCCCCCTTCCTGCCCAATGCCGGCATGCTGGCAAACTACCACACCCCCCATCTGGCCAGAGACCCGGCTACCGATGAAGTGACCATCACAGCCGACAGCGAGGAGTCCGGCAACAACGGGATCGTCAACTACCGGGAGGCCGACCTCACCCGCTATATAGGGGCGCTGGACAAGGCAGGCTTCAGCATCCATATGCACAGCATCGGTGATCGCACCACCCGCACGGCGCTGGATGCCCTCACCGCCGCCCGCGCCAGCAACGGTGATAGAGGCATTCCCCACACCCTGGCCCACCTGCAGGTGGTCCATCCCGATGATCAAAAACGGCTCGGCGAGCTGGGGCTCTACCTCACCTTTACCTATGCCTGGACCTCCCCCCAGCTGGCCTACGACATGCTGGTCGCCTCCTTTATCCAGCCGACCCGGGTGGGCCAATCCCTGAGCGATGCCCTCTACGATCCCCTCGGTTATCTGCACGACGCCCTCTACCCGGTCGAGAGTTCACGCAAGGCGGGGGCCATACTGGTCGCAGGCAGCGATGCCCCGGTCGACAGCCGGGATCCCCGCCCCTTCGAAAATATGGCTACCGGGATCATCAAGGCTCCCCAAAGCGGCGATGACTATCGCGCCAGCCAGCGCATTACCCTGGACGAAATGCTGGCGGCCTACACCATCAATGGCGCGCGCGCGGTGCGCCAGCAGGCCATCAGCGGCTCCATCGAAGTGGGCAAATCGGCCGACTTTATCGTGCTCGACCGGGATCTCTACCAGCTGGTCGCCGCCGGCAAACCGGAGCAGATCGCCGATACCAAGGTCACCCGCACCGTCTTTCGCGGGCAGACGATCTTTAGCCAATAGGCTCAAGGCGCAATGGCGAGTGTGAGCCTCTGGTCAGCGGCGATCTGAGCATATGTAGCAAGCACAGCGCCTCTTAAAAGCAACATGCCGACCTTTGGGTCGGCATTTTTAGTTCGGGAGTGATAGCGAGCCCTGATGGCAAAGTGCGCTATGCAAGGGTCAATCAACGGGAGTTAACCCGCGTTCGGCTTGGTACTTTGCCTCAAATCGGAGGGGCATTGGCCACCAGCGTGGCCAGCGGGTTGCCCCAAGCAGCGGCAGGATTGATTCACCAGCGAAACACCATCAGTCAACTCAGTTGCAACAGCGTAACAATCTTGGCCTGTCGGATTCTGCCTGTAAGCAAAGGCTGTGGCATACTAACCCCCCGCTCGTCCGAGCAGGCTTCGCTATTCAGCCCCACGGGTTGCCACTCAGCGCGATGCGTGATTTGTAGGTTGGCGCAGAGCGTAGCGAAGCCCAACAGGCGAGCATGATTACCCCAACAAGAGCGGGATAAACAAGGATGTGGCTAAGCCGTAAACAGATTGACAGGCATATTTCACGGTAAACGTTGGGCTTCACTTCGTTCAGCACCAACCTACCCAACACACGAGATGACCTAAGCAACGGAAAGATTGATTCACCATAGCAACAGCATCCGCCAACTTGATTGCGACAGGGCAACAATATTAAGATGTTTATCACTGATGGTCGGAGATGTCTGTGGCATAATACATTTTCCGAATATCCTAATATGCTTAGCTATATTTATCGCTCAGGACAACAGCGTTCTTTTAAGGTTGATACAGTGCATAGACAAGCCCAGCGATCGAGCATTTTCTCCACCAACCACAGCGGGATAAACAAGGATGTGATTGAGCCGTAAAATAGATTTAAAGACGTATTTTATAGTAAACATTCTGCTTAACGAACGAGATATCTTGAAAATATCTACCCCACAACAAGGAAACGTCATGAAAATAGAAATTGAACTCCCTCCAGGATATACATGCAAAACTATAACATCAGGAGAAACACTGAAAATACAGATAGTTCAAGATAAAACAAATGAAAAGAAAGGTTCTGATTTAAATAAAATAGGAATGAGGATTCTAAAAAGAAAGGGATTTTCAAAAAAGAATAAAGCAATAGCAAGCTCTAGTAAAGGAACAACCTCAACAGGACCAAAGAAAACCTATGTCAAATCTTGAAAACTATCGCCAAGCGTATTATAGCAGCACGGCAAAGCTGAGTGATAATGCAAGAACATTATCATTATCTGCTATTGCCGTCATTTGGTTATTTAAAATTGACGGTAAAAATGGACAAATAACTTTAGAACCTGAACTATATTCAGCATTGCTTTGGGTTGTTGGATCATTAATATGTGATCTCCTACAGTATTTATATTCAGGTCTAGCATGGGGTATCTTTTCACGCGTTAAGGAACGTCAGGGGTACAAACCAGAAGATCAATTAATAGCGCCTTACTGGATTAACTGGCCAACAATTTTACTCTATTACGCAAAAATAATTCTTCTTGTCATTTCATATTTACTAATCATCCTATTTCTTAGTGAAAGATTAACACACTAATCAACCTAAAATAGGTTTGCAGATCTCTAATAAAAAAGCCGCCCATCGGGCGGCACTTTTATTAGAGATAACGGGCTAACAGGAATTACCAGCCGGTCACTTCGCGCAGGGCCTTGCCGATATCGGCCAAGGAGCGGACGGTTTTCACGCCAGCATCTTCCAGCGCGGCAAACTTCTCGGCGGCAGTACCCTTGCCACCGGAGATGATGGCGCCAGCGTGGCCCATCCGCTTGCCGGGAGGGGCAGTAACACCGGCGATATAGGAGACCACCGGCTTGGTGACGTGGGCCTTGATATAGGCAGCCGCGTCCTCCTCGGCGTTGCCGCCGATCTCGCCGATCATCACGATCGCTTCGGTCTGCGGGTCGTTCTGGAACATTTCCAGAATGTCGATAAAGTTGGAACCCGGGATGGGGTCGCCACCGATACCGACGCAGGTGGACTGGCCAAAGCCCTCGTCAGTGGTCTGCTTGACCGCTTCGTAGGTCAGGGTGCCGGAGCGGGAGACGATACCCACCTTGCCCGGCTTGTGAATGTGGCCCGGCATGATGCCGATCTTGCACTCACCCGGAGTGATCACACCTGGGCAGTTGGGGCCGATCATCCGCACGCCGGTCTCTTGCAGCTTCACTTTGACGTCCAGCATATCCAGCGTCGGGATGCCTTCGGTGATGGTGACGATGAGCTTGATGCCCGCGTCGATCGCTTCTAGGATCGCGTCCTTGCAGAAAGGTGCCGGCACATAGATGACGGAGGCAGTAGCGCCGGTCGCTTCGACCGCGTCACGGACGGTGTTGAACACCGGCAGGCCCAGATGGGTGGTGCCGCCCTTACCCGGAGAGACGCCGCCCACCAGCTGGGTACCATAGGAGAGCGCCTGCTCGGAGTGGAAAGTACCCTGACCGCCGGTAAAGCCCTGGCAGATGACTCGGGTGTCCTTGTTGATCAGTACGCTCATCAGTTGGCCTCCGCTGCTTTGACGACTTGCTGCGCGGCATCGGTCAGACTCTTGGCCGCAATGATGTTGAGGCCGCTCTCGGCCAGCTTGATACCACCCAGCTCGGCGTTGTTGCCTTCCAGACGGACCACGACGGGCACCTTGACCCCCACTTCCTTGACCGCACCTATGATGCCTTCCGCGATCATGTCGCAGCGCACGATGCCGCCAAAGATGTTGACCAGCACCGCTTTGACGTTGCTGTCGGAGAGGATGATCTTGAACGCCTCGGTTACCCGTTCCTTGGTGGCGCCGCCGCCGACGTCAAGGAAGTTGGCCGGCTTGCCGCCGTGCAGGTTGACGATGTCCATGGTGCCCATGGCCAGACCCGCGCCGTTGACCATGCAGCCGATGTTGCCATCGAGGGCCACATAGTTGAGCTCCCACTGGGCGGCGTGCGCTTCGCGGGGGTCATCTTGTGACGGGTCGTGCATCTCGCGCAGCTTGGGCTGACGATACAGTGCGTTGGCGTCGATGTTGATCTTGCCATCCAGGCAGTGCAGGTTGCCCTGCGCGGTGATCACCAGCGGGTTGATCTCCAGCAGCGCGAAATCGCAATCCAGGAACATCTGGCCCAGACCCATGAAGATCTTGGTGAACTGTTTGATCTGATCGCCGACCAGACCCAGTTTGAAGGCCAGTTCGCGGGCCTGATAAGCCTGCGGACCCACCAGCGGATCGATGGCCGCCTTGTGGATCAGATGGGGGGTTTCGTGGGCAATCTTCTCGATATCCACGCCACCTTCAGTCGAGGCCATGAAGACCACGCGGCGCGAACCACGGTCAACCACGGCGCCCAGGTAGAGCTCTTTGGCGATGTCGGTGCAAGATTCCACCAGGATCTTGGTGACCGGCTGGCCGTTGGCATCGGTCTGGTAGGTCACCAGATTTTTGCCAAGCCAGTTCTGGGCAAAAGCACGGATCTCGTCCTTGCTCTTGGCCACTTTCACGCCGCCCGCTTTACCGCGGCCACCGGCGTGTACCTGGCATTTGACGACCCAGGTATTGCCGCCAATCTTGTCGGCCGCTTCGGCCGCTTCTTGTGGGGTAGCACAGGCATAACCTTCGGAGACCGGCAGGCCATACTCGGCAAACAGCTGTTTTGCCTGATATTCATGCAGATTCATAGATGCTCTATCCGTGTTGTAGGTATTTCCGTCCGGGGCTGGTGTTTCTCAATCCCCTGTGAAGGGGGCCTGGGCGGCCCCTCGTTATCTTTCAATCGCTCGGGTATTACTCAAACGTCCAGCAGCACATCCGGCTCGGGGCGCAAACCCCTTGCCCGGGTGCCACAGGCTTAGACGTCCAGCAACAGACGGGTCGGGTCTTCCAGCAGCTCCTTGACGGAGACCAGGAAGCCTACCGATTCGCGTCCGTCGATGAGACGGTGATCGTAGGAGAGCGCCAGATACATCATCGGCAGGATCTCGACCTTGCCGTCAACGGCCATCGGGCGATCCTGGATCTTGTGCATGCCCAGAATGGCGCTCTGGGGCGGGTTGATGATCGGGGTGGACATCAGGGAGCCGAACACGCCACCGTTGGTGATGGTGAAGTTGCCGCCAGTCAGTTCATCCACGGTCAGCTTGCCGTCACGGCCCTTGCCCGCCAGATCCTTGATGGCCTTCTCAATGTCCGCCAGGCTCATGTTGTCGCAGTCGCGCAGCACCGGCGTCACCAGACCACGGGGGGTAGAGACGGCGATGCTGACGTCGAAGTAGTTGTGATAAACCACGTCATCACCATCGAGCGCCGCGTTCACTTCCGGATAGCGCTTGAGGGACTCCACCACCGCCTTCACGTAGAAGGACATAAAGCCGAGCTTGATGCCGTGCTTCTTCTCGAAGATCTCGCCGTACTGCTTGCGCAGATCCATGATGGGCTTCATGTTGACCTCGTTGAAGGTGGTCAGCATGGCGGTGGTGTTTTTCGCTTCCAGCAGACGCTCGGCGATGCGCTTACGCAGACGGGTCATGGGCACCCGCTTCTCGCTGCGACCGGCCAGTGCGGCAACCGGAGCGACCGGAGCCGCAGCAACGGGAGCGGCGGCTGCAGGCTTGCTCAGGGCCTTGATGTAGGCTTCCACATCATCCTTGGTGATGCGACCGCCCTTGCCGGTGCCGGTCAGCTTGGCCACGTCGATGTCGTGCTCGCCAATCAGACGACGCACCGAGGGACTCAGGCCATCGGCGCCATCATCGGCCACCGCTTCGGCCGGCTTCTCCTTGGTCTCTTCACCGGCTACGGCAGCCGCCTTGATGGTGGCAATCAGCTGGCGGGAGAGGACGGTCGCCCCCTCTGCCTGCAGGATGTCGCCCAGCACGCCAGCTTGCGGTGCCGGTACTTCCAGCACCACCTTGTCGGTCTCGATGTCGACCAGCACTTCATCACGGGCAACCAGATCACCCGGCTTCTTGTGCCAGGTGGCAATGGTGGCATCCGCCACTGATTCCGGCAGATCCGGTACCTTGATCTCGATAGTCATCTAATCAGTTCCTTGTTACTTCTTGTTCAGGGCTTAGGCCAGAGTAAGGGCATCTTCCACCAAGGCTTTCTGCTGCTTGGCATGGACGGACATGTAACCAACCGCCGGTGAGGCGGACGCCGGACGACCGGCATAACGCAGGGTGGCTCCGGTCGGCAGCACGTCATCGTAGTTGTGACGGGTGCAGTACCAGGCGCCCTGGTTTTGCGGCTCTTCCTGACACCAGACAAAATCGGTGACGTGGCTGTAATCGTCCAGAATGGCGCGCACTTCCTCTTCCGGGAAGGGGTAGAGCTGTTCGATACGCACGATCGCCACATCCTTCTGCTCCGCCTTGCGACGGGCTTCGAGCAGGTCGTAGTAGACCTTGCCGGAACAGAAGACCACCCGCTTGACCGCTTTCGGATCCAGCGCGTCGATCTCGCCAATCGCGTTCTGGAAGGTGCCTTCCGCCAGCTCTTCGAGCTTGCTCACCGCCAGCGGGTGGCGCAGCAGGGATTTGGGCGTCATGACGATCAGCGGACGGCGCATCGGACGTACCACCTGACGACGCAGCATATGGAACACCTGCGCCGGGGTTGAGGGCACGCACACCTGCATGTTGTGCTGGGCGCACATCTGCAGATAACGCTCCAGACGGGCGGAGGAGTGCTCCGGGCCCTGCCCCTCGTAACCGTGCGGCAGCAACATGGTCAGGCCGCACATCCGGCCCCACTTCTGCTCACCGGAGGAGAGGAACTGATCCACCACTACCTGGGCACAGTTGGCGAAATCGCCGAACTGGGCTTCCCATATGGTGAGGCCAGCCGGCTCGGCGCTGGCGTAACCATATTCAAAGGCCAGTACCGCGTTCTCGGTCAGCACAGAGTCATACACCTCGAACGGGCCCTGCTCGTCGTGCAGGTTGCACAGCGGGGTGTAGGTGCTGGCATCGGTCTGGCTGTGCAGCACGGCGTGGCGGTGGAAGAAGGTGCCACGGCCGGAGTCTTCACCGGTAAAGCGGATGCGGGAACCCTTGTCCACCAGAGTGGCGTAGGCCAGGGTCTCGGCAAAGCCCCAATCCACCAGCTTCTCGCCCGCTGCCATCAGACGGCGGTCTTCGTAAATCTTCTCGACCTGACGCTGCAGCACGTGGGTTGCCGGATACTGGCTCACCCGCTCGCCGAGGCTCTTGAGGTGATCCATCGGCACGGCACTCTCATAGGCCATGTTCCAGTCGTGGCCCAGATACGGCGTCCAGTCGACGGAGTGTAGCTCCATCGGCCGCCACTCCTTGCTCACCCGCTCACCGCGATCCAGCGCTTCACGATACTCGTTGACCAGTTCGGTCGCCCGCTCCTGAGCGAGGCTCCCCTCGGCCACCAGCTGATCGGCGTAGATCTTGCGCGGGGTCGGGTGCTGCTTGATCTTCTGGTACATCAAAGGCTGGGTCGCGCTCGGCTCATCCGCTTCGTTGTGGCCGTGACGACGGTAGCAGACCAGCTCGATCACCACGTCGCGTTTGAAGGTATTGCGGTAATCCAGCGCAATCTGGGTCACCAGCACCACGGCTTCCGGATCATCCCCGTTGACATGCAGCACCGGCGCCTGCACCGCCTTGGCGATGTCGGTGCAATATTCGGTGGAGCGCAGGTCACGGATATAGGAGGTGGTGAAACCAACCTGGTTGTTGATGACGATGCGCACCGTCCCACCGACACCATAGGCGCGGGTCTGGGACATGTTGAAGGTCTCGGCCACCACGCCCTGACCGGCCATGGCCGAGTCACCGTGAATGGTGATGGGCAACACGCTGGAGCCATCCTTGTCACCGCGACGATCCATACGGGCACGGACCGAGCCGATGACCACAGGGTTGACGATTTCGAGGTGAGAGGGGTTGAAGGCGAGCGCCAGGTGGACGTTGCCGCCCGGGGTGGCGAAGTCGGAAGAGAAGCCCATGTGGTACTTCACATCACCGGTACCCCAGGATTCGCCGTGCTTGCCGGCAAACTCGTCGAACAGATCCTGCGCACGTTTACCGAGCACGTTGATCAGCACGTTGAGACGACCGCGGTGTGCCATACCGATAACGGCCTCTTTGCAGCCCTGCTCACCGGCGCGACGGATCAGCTCCTTGAGCATGGGGATCATGGCGTCGCCACCTTCCAGCGAGAAGCGCTTGGCTCCCGGGAACTTGGCGCCCAGATATTTCTCCAGCCCTTCGGCGGCGGTCAGGCTCTCGAGGAAACGGGTCTTCTCTTCGAGGGTGTAGCTCCCCTTCCCTTCAATGGATTCGAGACGCTGTTGCAGCCAGCGCTTCTCTTCCGTGGAGGTGAGGTGCATGTAGTCGGCGCCTATGCTGCCGCAATAGGTCTTCTTCAGCGAGGCGTAGAGGTCGGAGAGCACCATGGTCTCGCGACCGATGGCGTAGGAGCCCACATTGAAGGTGGCCTCCATATCTGCGCCCTGCAGGTTGTGAAACGCAGGATCCAGTTCGGCAACGGTTTCACGCTGCCACAGGCCCAGCGGGTCCAGATTGGCATTCTGGTGACCACGGAAACGGAAGGCGTTGATCAGCTGCAATACCCGCACCTGCTTGGCATCCACTTGCGGATCGGAGACGGGGGCACTGTAGCGAGAGGGATCCTTGGCCAGACGACGGAAATAATCGCGGACCTGGGAGTGGGGTTGTTCAACCGCATGGCCATTGACCTGGGGCAGCTCGCTAAACAGGCTGCGCCACTCGTCGGACACGGAGTCAGGATTTTCCAGGAAGGATTCGTACAAATCCTCGATATAGCTTGCATTCGCACCAGCCAGGTGAGATGACTCCAACCAGGCCTTCATCACGCCGTTATGCATTTCTATCCCTTGTACTTCTTGTTACTGCTACGCAGCTTGTAGGGTTCAAACAGCCATCCTGCCACGGGTGGGATGGCTATCCGGAAGTCGGGCCAGCACAGGGCCGGCCCAAATACTAAACAGCCCGATTGAGCAACATCGACTTGATCTGGCCAATCGCCTTGGTCGGGTTCAAGCCTTTCGGACAGACGTTCACGCAGTTCATGATGCCGTGGCAGCGGAACACGCTGAAGGCGTCGTCCAGATTACCCAGCCGTTCGGTGGTCGCGGTGTCGCGGCTGTCAGCCAGCCAGCGGTAGGCGGCAAGCAGCCCGGCCGGACCGATGAACTTGTCGGGGTTCCACCAGAAGGAGGGGCAAGAGGTGGAGCAGCAGGCACAAAGAATACACTCGTACAGGCCATCCAGCTTGGCACGCTCTTCGGGGGATTGCAGGTGCTCACGCACCGGCGGCAACTTGTCTTCATTGATGAGGAAGGGTTTGACCTTCTCCCACTGGGCGTAGAACTGGGTCATGTCGATCACCAGATCACGGATCACCGGCAGGCCGGGCAAGGGGCGGATAACGACCTTGTTGCCCTTCTTCAGCAAATCGGAGAGCGGGGTGATGCAGGCAAGACCGTTCTTGCCATTCATGTTGAGACCGTCAGATCCACAAACCCCTTCGCGGCAGGAGCGGCGGAAGGCAAGCGTGGGATCCAGCTCTTTCAACTGGATCAGTGCATCGAGCACCATCATGTCGGAACCTTCAGGAATATCAAGATGATAATCCTTCATATGGGGGACGTTATCAACATCCGGATTGTATCTGTAGACAGAGAATGTGACGTTCATAGGGCTGGCTCCGCAATCAGTAAGTCCGAACCTTGGGCGGGAACGCCTCACGGGTCTTGGGTGACATGTTGACAGCACGACGGGTCATGGACTCGGTGTCCGGATGATAGAGGCTGTGGCACAGCCAGTTCTCATCGTCGCGATCCGGGAAGTCGAAGCGGCAGTGAGCACCGCGACTCTCGGTACGGAAGTTGGCGGCAACCGCCGTGGCAAACGCCGTCTCCATCAGGTTGTCCAGCTCCAGGCACTCGATGCGCTGGGTGTTGAACTCTTTGGAGGTGTCATCCAGACGGGCTGACTTGAGGCGCTCGCGGATAACCTTGAGCTCGGCCAGCCCCTCTGCCATCGCAGCCCCTTCGCGGAACACGGAGAAGTTGTTCTGCATGCAGCGCTGCAGGTCTTTGCGGATCTGCACCGGGTCTTCCCCGTCACGGCAATTTTCCCAGCGGTTGAAGCGGGCCAGTGCGGCATCCAGATCCGACTCAGAGGCATCGCGACCATGTTCCATCTCGCCCAGAGTGTTGACCAGATGCATGCCGGCCGCGCGGCCGAACACCACCAGATCCAGCAGGGAGTTGCCACCCAGACGGTTGGCGCCGTGCACCGAGACGCAGGCAATCTCGCCCACCGCAAACAGACCGACCACCGGCACATCGTTGCCGTTCTTGTCCTGGGTCAGGCACTGGCCATTCACGTTGGTCGGCACGCCACCCATCATGTAGTGGCAGGTCGGGATGATCGGGATCGGCTCTTTGACCGGATCCACGTGGGCGAAGGTGCGAGAGAGCTCGCAGATCCCCGGCAGACGGGATTCCAGCACCTCTTTGCCGAGGTGATCCAGCTTGAGCTTGATGTGCGGGCCCCAGGGACCGTCGCAGCCACGGCCTTCACGGATCTCGATCATGATGGAGCGGGCCACCACGTCGCGGCCGGCCAAGTCCTTGGCGTTCGGGGCGTAACGCTCCATGAAGCGCTCGCCATCTTTATTGAGCAGATAGCCGCCTTCACCACGGCAGCCTTCGGTGACCAGCACCCCTGCCCCGGCGATACCGGTCGGGTGGAACTGCCACATCTCCATGTCCTGCACGCCGACGCCGGCACGCAGCGCCATGCCGACGCCGTCACCTGTGTTAATGTGGGCGTTGGTGGTGGACTGGTAGATACGACCGGCACCGCCAGTCGCCAGCACGGTGGCCTTGGCCTTGAAGTAGACCACTTCACCGCTCTCCATATCGATGGCAGTACAACCCACCACATGGCCATCCTGGTTTTTCACCAGATCCAGCGCATACCACTCGGAGAAGACGGTGGTCTTGTTCTTGACGTTCTGTTGGTAAAGGGTGTGCAGCAGGGCGTGACCGGTACGGTCGGCGGCCGCTGCGGTACGAGCAGCCTGCTCGCCACCGAAATTCTTGGACTGACCACCAAACGGACGCTGGTAGACAGACCCGTTATCGAAACGGGAGAAGGGCAAGCCCATGTTCTCCAGCTCATAGATGGCTTCGGGGCCGGTTTTGCACATGTACTCGATGGCTTCCTGATCACCGATGTAATCGGAACCTTTTACCGTGTCATACATGTGCCACTGCCAGTTGTCATCGTGGGCATTGCCCAGCGCAACCGTGATACCGCCTTGGGCGGAAACCGTGTGAGAACGGGTTGGAAAAACCTTGGACAACAGAGCGCAGCTCTTGCCGGACTGGGCAATCTGCAGCGCGGCGCGCATACCGGCACCACCGGCACCAATCACCACAGCATCAAATTCACGAGTTGGAATAGTCACCTTACACACCCCACAGCACGACGAAACCCGTCATCAGATAGACAAACAGCACCACGACCAAGGCAAATTGCAGCGCCCCGCGCAGCCCTACCGGCTTGATATAGTCGGTCAACACCTGCCACAGACCGATCCAGGCATGGATCAGTACGCAGAGCAGGGCCAACAGGGTGAATACCTTGGTGAAGGTATTGGCGAAGAAACCTGTCCACACCTCGTAGGTGATGTCGTTGAATGCGACAAAACTCACCAGATAGAGGACATAGCAGGTCATGATGAGGGCGGTGGCGCGGATCAGGATGTAATCGTGAACGCCGCTGCGCCCGAAAGTTGCAGAATTGGTTACCATACAAGCACTCCCGCCAATACGGCCAGGATCGCGGTGATCACGAAGGCCACACGGGCACTCTGATTACCGGATTCCAGCTCTTCCCAATAGCCCATGTCCATGACCAGATGACGCAAACCGCCCACAATGTGGTAAGCCAGCGCAGTCAGGATCCCCCACAATACGAATTTGACCAGGAAGTTGTCCATGATGGACACCACGGTCTCAAATCCTTCGGGAGAGGCGAGTGAAGTGCCAAGCATCCACAGCAAGATGCCCAGTGCAACAAAGGTAATAACCCCTGAAACACGGTGCAGGATGGAGGCGATGGCAGTGACAGGAAAGCTGATCGTTTGTAGGTCGAGGTTGACCGGTCTCTGTTTGTTTTTCACGCTTGCCCACTCAGCTCTATTGAGCACGTTAGTTATTGTTTTAACTCACACTTGAGGGCACGGGATGGTGATTGTTGGCTATTTGTTACCAAAACACTCTGAAAAAGCCAAAACGCGAATTTTTGGTTTCACATCAGGCTTTGCCAAAGCGTTTCAAACACCAGCAGCCATGACCCACGTGGCGCAGTATATCGACGGCCTTAACCGAAGACAATCAAACAGCTACAAAGAAAACACAAAACCGCAAACTTGATCGCATATTTAATTTAACATTCCATTAATGCCTTTAATGCCGCCCCAGCAAAATTGACATTGATAGGGAACTCTGTTTCAAATAGGGCGCTCCAGCCACCTCGGTATGGGTAACAACCTTTGCCAGCGTCATAAAAGTCGTAATAGAGTAGGACTGGAACCAAATTATAAAGAGCAAAGGAGACGTGCTATGGCTGATAAGATAGCCACCCTACACCTGCCCGGGAAAGATCCGGTTGAACTGCCGATCCTCTCTGGAACCGTTGGACCGGATGTTGTCGATGTTAGAAAGCTGGGTGGGCAAGGGTATTTCACCTTTGACCCGGGCTTTATGGCGACCGGTTCTTGCAAATCTGCCATCACCTACATTGACGGGGATCAGGGTGTCTTGCTGCACCGTGGCTACCCCATCGCCCAGTTGGCCAAAGAGTCCAACTACCTCGAAGTCTGCTATATCCTGCTCTACGGCGAGGCGCCCACCAAGGCACAGTTTGCCGATTTCCAGCGTACCGTGACCCGCCATACCATGGTGCACGAGCAGATTGCCTTCTTCTTCCGCGGCTTCCGTCGTGACTCCCACCCCATGGCCATCATGTGTGGTGTGGTGGGCGCACTCTCTGCCTTCTATCACGACGCCCTGGACATCAACAACGAACAGCACCGCGAGATCTGCGCCTTCCGCCTCATCTCCAAGATGCCGACCCTGGCGGCCATGTGTTACAAGTACTCCATCGGCCAGCCGTTCATGCATCCGCGCAACGCCCTCTCCTATGCAGGCAACTTCCTGCATATGATGTTTGCGGTACCGACCGAGGAGTACAAGGTCAATCCGGTGGTCGAACGCGCCATGGACCGCATCTTTACCCTCCATGCGGATCACGAGCAGAATGCCTCTACCTCAACCGTCCGTCTGGCTGGCTCCTCCGGTGCCAACCCGTTTGCCTGTATCGCCGCAGGTATCGCCTCCCTGTGGGGTCCGGCCCATGGTGGTGCCAACGAAGCCTGCCTGCGCATGCTGGAGGAAGTAGGCTCGGTGGATCGCATCCCCGAGTACATCGCCAAGGCCAAGGACAAGAACGATCCGTTCCGTCTGATGGGCTTCGGTCACCGTGTCTACAAGAACCATGACCCTCGTGCCACCGTGATGCGCGAAACCTGCCACGAAGTACTGACCGAGCTGCAGATCAAGGATCCGCTGCTGGACGTGGCCATGGAGCTGGAGCGCATCGCGCTCTCCGACCCCTACTTCATCGAGAAGAAACTCTACCCGAACGTGGACTTCTACTCCGGTATCATCATGAAGGCGATCGGTATCCCGATGAACATGTTCACCGTGATCTTCGCCATCTCCCGTACCATCGGCTGGATTGCCCACTGGAACGAGTTCCACTCCGATCCGGATAGCAAGATCGGCCGCCCGCGCCAGCTCTACGTGGGCCACCCGCAACGGGACTTCACGCCGCTTGATCAACGCTAATGAACTGAATCAACATGGTTTGTTACAAAGGCGGTCATTGACCGCCTTTTTGTTTGCCGCTTTAATGCCCTTTTAAGCTCAAGGAGCCCTTATGAAACCTCTGCTTGCCAGCGCCGTCCTGCTGCTCACCGCCTGTCAGGGCACCACGGTCCAACAGGGTGAGACCCTCTATATCAACAGCCAGCTGGTCGATTGCGTCGGGGTTGGCCCGATGCAGTGCATGCAGGTTCGCAGTGATGAGCAGCAGCCCTGGACGCTGTTCTACCAGAATATTGAAGGTTTCCAGTTCGAGCCGGGCTACCGGTATCAGCTCACAGTCAGCAAGGAGCAGCTCACCGATGTACCAGCCGATGCCCCCTCCCTGCGCTATCAGCTGTTCAAGGTGGTGAACAAGGTCGCCAGCAAGTAACAAACACTATCAAAAAACGGGGGATGGCTGATGCCATCCCCCGTTGGTTTATGGGTACTGCGCCTCATCAGGCACGATCAGGTCGGCGCCAGCGCCATATGCAGCAGCGGATAGGGCTTGCCCTGACCATCCAGCGGCGAACGACCCGTCACGGTGAATCCCATCTTCAGATAGAAGCCCACCGCCTGTTCGTTCTGCTCGTTGACGTCAACCTGCGTCGCGCCGCCCTGTTCGATGGCATGCGCCACCAGCAAACGCCCCACGCCACTACCGCGCGCCTCGGGAGCCACAAACAGCATCTCCAGCTTGCCCTCGTGCACTCCGCTAAAACCCGTAATGTACCCCTCTTCTGTGCGGGCACTGCGCAGTGTCACCGCATCGAAGTAGTGCTCCAGAATAAGCGGTTTAAGCGCGAGGATCTCGGCCTCGGGCAGGAAGTGGTGGGTCGCCCGAACAGAGGCCTCCCACAGGTCGATCAGGGCCGGATAATCGGCCCGGGATACCGGAACAATCGTCATGAAATAACTCGATATGATAACCAGCGGGAAGAGACATCTTCCCACTGGCAACGGTGATTAGCGCGCCTGCACCGCCTGCAGCAGCACGGACATATCAGCGCCAACGTTGCGGCTGCGGATCGCCTCGCGGATATCCGCTTCGCTATAACGGCTGCCCGGGTAAACCACCACGCAGGAAGTGTCGCCCGGTTTGAGGAAGTGGGTCTCGCCAAACGGGGTATAGCGGGTGGCGCCGATACTGATGAGCGCATGGGGAGGATGTCCCGCCTGCGCCAGCAGCCCCTGAATGTGCTCCGCCGGCCCCTCATCCTGCTGATGGTTGAACTTGTCGATGGCCCAGTCGAGCAGCTTGCCGTGGAAGTAGCTGTAGTCGATGGCGGCGCTGTCTACCCCGTAGGCGTGCAGCTCGCCATCGCGCTCCAGATAGCAGGCGATACGATAGTCATCGAGCTCGCAACCGGCGGCAAAACCGGAAAGCGGCAGCAGCTTGTCCGCCAGCCCCTTGCTCTCTTCGCCCCAGTTCTTCTTCTCGCTGATCTTCTTGGCGTTGGGACGACGGATGGAGCAGTCGTTATAGGCGCCAAAGGCGCGGGGATGGATCGCCACCACCTGCTTGTCGGCATACTCCAGCTCGCACCAGAGGGCTACTTCCGGCTCGATCTGCACCTTCTCGTCACCACTGACCGCCGCTTCCGGCAGGAAGATCGCCTTGTCGCTCAACGGGAATACCCCGAGCTGACCCGGATGGCCCGGCACGAAGAAGGAGAACAGCGCCTTGGGCGCCGTGGTATCGCGCACCACGACCGCTACGAAGTCCGACGCTTCACCCGCCTGCTCCAGATGACCGGCGAAATTGCCCGCGACCCCGAGTCCGATAAACTTGCTCTCTGCTGCTATTTGCATCTTGCTCACCTGCATCTTGCCAACGCAAGGTAGCAGGCTCGTCGCCTACTACCGCTAAAGTGGCAAGATTAAACCACAAGGACCCCGCCTTCGCCCAGTCCGGCCCTGTCGTGATGTGCGCCAGTCCGCTTTTTTAGGGACGAGAAGGCTGTGGTGAACCAGCCATTGCGCACTCATTCAGCTACGCGGTGACCGCGCTGGAAACAGTGCGTTTCCGGCATCTCCCCTCTTTCTCCTTGGGACTCAACTTCATCTTTGTTAGGCTGCCGGCATGCAAAACAACTGTGCGCTTGAATGCGCCACTGCTCATCACGGCAACCCCATTGGAGAGAAAACGGATGATCGACAAACTCGCCTGGCTCACCTTTAAAGATCAGCAGCTGCTCTGCGCCCGCTCCCACGGCAAGGACATCTATTACATCCCAGGCGGCAAGCGGGAACCGGGCGAGAGCGACGAGGCGGCGCTGATCCGCGAGATTGAAGAGGAGCTGGCTGTCACCCTGCAGCCCGATACCCTGCGCTTTGCCTGCGAGTTCAGCGCCCAGGCCGATGGCAAACCGGCAGGAGTCGAGGTGCGACTGCGCTGCTACACCGGCGAAACAAGCGGCACCCCGATCGCCTCGGCAGAAATTGCCGAGCTGCGCTGGCTCGACAGCTCTCACCTCGATGAGCTCTCCCCCGTCTCCCGCCTGCTGTTTGTCTGGCTGGTTGAGCAGGGGCTGATCCGCTGACAAGCCGTACTCGCGGCGAGCATAAGTACCTACCTCATATGAACCAACGGTGGCAATCAGCCACATAACAGCGCAATGACAAGGATGTCAGATGAACATTGTGGAAGTTAAGAGCGCAGCAACCTATCAAAGTGCGCTCATCACCCTGCTGCAAGATTGTGTCGATAGCGGCGCCTCGGTCGGTTTTTTACCGCCGCTGACCACGGAGGAATCTACCCGCTACTGGCAAGGAGTTGAAGCGGATCTGGCGGCAGGTCACCGAAAGCTGTGGCTTGCGCTTGAACAACAACAGCTCGTGGGAGCGATTCAGCTCGCGCTCTGTGGCAAGGCCAACGGTCGCCACCGGGCCGAGGTGGAAAAACTGATGGTACTGCAAACGGCGAGAGGCAAAGGTGTCGGTCATGCGCTGATGCAGGCAATGGAACAAGGCGCCCATGCCGCGGGCCGTTCGCTGCTGGTGCTCGATACTCGCGCCGGTGATGTGGCCTCCCACCTCTATCGTCAACTCGGCTATCTGGAGGCGGGCCAGATCCCGATCTTTGCGCGCAACGCAGATGGCACTCTTGCTGCGACCGTCATCTTCTACAAACCGCTCTGACCATCCCCTATCTCTTATCCACATACAGCAGGGCCGCACCAAGCGGCCTTGCTTGTTGCCCGCGTGACTGTTTGTTGCAGCAATATGGCTTGCGACGGATTGCCACGATACGGCCAGTGCTCCTGTATGCCTCAACACCGCCAATCGCCGCCCCAAAATACAGCCAAACAAATAGAAAGATTAATTAATGATTAAAACGCCCCCCTTTTCTTCTTCATCTATTGCCTCATCAGGCGTATCGTAAGAGACCCATTTGATAATCAATTTTATGTTATTCACTGCCTTGAGGAATAATGGATGCCCACTTTGCCCCGTACAGTTACCTCCCCCAAAAAGTTCATCATCGGTCAACACCTTCTCCCGCAACTCCATGAGCACGTTAAAGATTTTGGTGACTATGCGTTGCTCATCAGCGATGAGTTCATTCTGGAGCGGGTACGGGAAGAAGCTTTGGCGGGGCTCCTGCAGGCAGGTCTCAGGGGAGTGGTCGACAAGTTTCGCTACGAATGCACCGAACAGGAGATCCACCGCCTGACCCACCTTGCAGAGCAATATGGTGCGAACGTGATTGTCGGGATCGGCGGCGGCAAGACGCTGGATGTCGCCAAGGCCGTGGCCTTCTATCTGCGCCGTCCGGTTGTGCTGTTCCCGACGATTGCCTCCACGGATGCCCCCTGCACGGCACTGGCGGTGATCTACAACCAGGCGGGTGAATTTGAACGCTATCTGTTCCTGCCGCAAAATCCGGACGTGGTGCTGGCTGACACGGCCATCATTGCCGCCGCCCCTCCCCGCTTCTTTTCCGCAGGCGTTGGCGATGCCCTGGCCACCTATTTCGAGGCGCGCGCCTGCTATCGGGCGGACGGGCTCAATCTGGTCGGCAAGCGCCCTTCACGCACAGGCCTTGGTCTGGCAAAGCTCTGTTACGAGCTGCTTGGTGAAAACATCGAGCTGGCCATGGATGCAATACGCCACCATGTCTCGACTCCGGCGCTGGAGCAGGTTATCGAGGCCACCATCTACCTCAGCGGGGTCGGCGCAGAAGCCGGTGGACTGGCCGCCGCTCATGCCGTCAACAACGGCATGTCACTGATCCCGGAGCTCCATCGCGCCCAACATGGCGAGAAGGTGGTCTTCGGCCTGCTGACCCAACTTGTGCTTGAGCGCGCCCCGCAACATGAACTTGATGAGGTGTTTCGCATCATCGACTGTGCAGGTCTGCCCATGACGCTGCAAGAGTTGGGGCTCACCCACTTTGATGAAAGCGAGTGGCGCAAGGTGGCGCAGCTGGCCTGCGATCCCCTCGATACCATGGGCAACATGCCGATGACCGTGAGTGAACAGGATGTCTACGCCGCCATGGTGGCAGCTAATGCTATGGCTGAGCGTTATCGCCTCCGCCATCCCCGCACCTGATTGCTTACCGCACTAAACAGGCAAACAGTCAAAAGGCTTGCCCATTGGCAAGCCTTTTTTATCTGCAGCCCATCGCTTGTCTAGATAGACGAAAGCCTGCGCAGTATCAGGGCAGTTTCACCGCTCGCACTGCAACCTCTGGCAGGGCGAAGGCATCTTGCGCGGCGATGAGTTGCAGCTCGTAAGCCTGCTGGCGCCAGGTCTCCTGCAGCACCGCATCCACCGAGGCGTTGGTGCGCTCGAACGCGCTGACCGCATCGTGACCGGCCAGCAAATTGGCCAGCATCAGGGCGCTGATAAGATCGCCCACCCCCACCGGCTGGCGGGCAAAGTCATAGAGCGGACGGGCAATCAGATAATCCCCTTGCGGCGTTGCCAGCAGCATCTCGAAGCGGCTGGAGTCCTGCGCCGCACGACCGAGATGCTTGACCAGCACCAGCTTGACGCCGCGGGCCAGCAGCTGATGGGCAGCCGCGCGGGTCTGATCCAGATCAGCCAGATGGGTATCGCAGAGGGTCTCCAGCTCCAGCAGGTTGGGGGCCATCATGTCGGCCACCGGCAGCGCCTGCTCGGTCAGGAAACGGGTGACGCCGGGGGCAACGATGCACCCCTTCTCCGGGTGACCCATCACAGGGTCGCAGAAGTAGATGGCATCGGGGTTGGCCGCCTTGACGGCGTTGACCACGGTCAGGATCTCGTCCCCCTGCTCGGCGGAGCCAAGGTAGCCGCTCAGCACGGCGTCACACTGGCTCAACACCTCGATATTGCCCAATCCTTTCACCAGCGCACTGATATGACCCGCCGGCATCGCCATTCCCTGCCACCCCTGGGCATATTGGGTGTGGTTGGAAAACTGCACCGTGTTGATGGGCCATACATCCATACCGAGGCGGCGCATGGGGAAGACGGCCGCGCTGTTGCCGGCACAACCAAAGACCACGTGGGACTGAATAGAGAGAACGGATTTCATCGGGAATACCACAGCAAAGGATCAGCAAGGTGGGCAATATATCGGATGAAGATAACGATGCGCCACCTTGGCGCGGGATGAACAGGCAATTTCCTGACTAAAGACAGGTTTTTTGCGCCATTTGGCCCGCGTCCACAGGGTGAGCGGCGCCATGATGTGCCGCGTCCCCGTCGTCACATGCCGCTGTGCTCTACAGCATGATGGGCAAAGTGATAGACCCATCCCTCATCACAAGGCATGTCACTGGGTGGCGAAATCAGCTCAGGCAATACCGTCACCTTGCCACCAGCGGCATATTGCAGCGCCATCAGGGCGCAGAGCGCCGCATCGTAGCGATCGGTGCCGACCAGCACGTCCGCAGGCAGTAAGGCCGCCAGCTCGGGCCGTGCCGGGGAGGCCTTGCCGCCCACTTTGGCCAATGCCGGATAGACCTCCAGCACGGCACGACTGGCCTTCGGGGCAACGGTCGGCACCAGTTGCAGATCAGAGAGCTGCGGCAGCATAGAGAGCGCCAGAGTGGCGTTGTTGCCGAGCCGGTCGAAGGTGGCCGACAGCGGCTTTTTGCCGTACTGCTGATACAACCAGCGCTCGCAGTCGCGATAGGCGTAGGGGTTGTCTATCTCCCGTTCGGGCACGGCGCAGCTATGTGGCTGGCCGTTGAGCAGATCCCGCAAGGCACGGGGAAAGGCGAGCGGCGCATCGATGCCGAGCGCCAGTTGCGGGAAGGCTTCTACCTGCATCAGGGTCAGCTCGTTTTGCAGGGCCGGACGCAGCAGGGCGGCCAGATCCGGCGCCACCCGCGAGCTCAGGCGAAACAGCGGCGACACCCCGAGCCAGTGCAGGCTGTTGGAGTCGGCCTGCCAGCCCACCACGGCCACCGCTTGGGCACTGCCCTGCCAGCCACGCACATCCCAGCCGATCCCGATTGCACTCATTTGCCCTGCCGTCATCAATTACCTCTGTTCGCCTGTCACAAGTTGCAAGAGACACAGGGTAATCAGCAGAGGCCCTTAACGCAAAGCGAACCGCCCACTCAGAACGATTTCTGGAAGTTCACCAGCGGCAGAATGGGGAACACGCCGTTGGCGGCATAGTTGGCCAGCCCGATCTGCAAGCCGTCGAGGTGCTTGGTCGCATTGATAAAGCCAATCTGGAACGTGGTACGCTCGGCATAGTTGACGAAGCCAACGTTGGCCAGCGCATTGCCCTTGACGATATTGACCGCCCCCCAGTTGAGCCCCTGCACATTGTTGGTCAGATTGACCAGCCCCAGATTGACGCCGGTATCCTGCCCTTCGTGCCAGTTGATGGCGTTGATGGCGACCCCGCCAAACTGGTGGCGCACCCGGCCAGCACCGAGGAAGATCCCGAGCTGCAGGCCGCTGAACTGATCCACATCGGAGAGGGCGAAGATCGGCAGATCAATACCCTTCACCTGACCGGTCCGACCGTAGAGCAGCGAGGCGCGCGCCCCTTCCACCTGATGGGACGCGGGCAAATTGACCCCGGGCAGCGAGACCTGCACCGGAGTACTGGCCTGCGCGACACCGCACAGAGTCAGGGCGCTGCATGCCAGCAGCAGGCGGGAGAGTGTCATGGGAAGTTCCTTGGGCCATTGAGAGTGGCCCGATCCTAACAGTCAGGGGAGAGTGTGGGCACACCAGCAGGGACGAGGTGCGTCACGATACGTCACGGGTGGCCCTCTCACATCTCTATCAGGTCTTGCGAAAGCGCCACCTCAAGGACAATCGGCCACTTTTTCGCAGCGAGTGGCCCCTCTTCCTTTCTTTGCCTGAGCGAACTGCCTAAAATAGTCGCCCTGCTGTATCCGGCATTCATCCATCTAGAGGATTTCCCATGGAGACGTTTCTGCTCGAAGGTCACCCCTTCGTTGCCTTGTGTGACCTTATCAAACATCAGGGGTGGGCCGATTGTGGCGGCGCCGCCAAAGCCCTCATTGCCGAAGGGCTGGTCGAGGTGGACGGTCAGGTGGAGACCCGCAAGCGCTGCAAGATCGTGGCCGAACAGGTGGTCAACTTCAACGGCATGAAGGTCGTGGTGAAAGAGGGCGTCAGCCCGGAGATTGGCTAAACCCGTTTCGGGGAGCCACTCTCCGGCAACCAGCTAGTTGGCCTTGATCGACAGGGTCAGCACAAAACGCGCCATCGCCTCATCCCCGTTCAATGACGGACAGGTGGCCACCACCCGGATGGGGCGATTGATGCGCTGACCGCTTGCCAGCGATTCGTCGATCATGGCGTCAATCTCCTCCCCCGCTGCGCAGTCGAACTGCACATCCCCCTCCGGTCGTTTCAAAAACTCCCCCTGCACATCCTTGAAGGCGAAGTGCACCTTCTTGCGCCGCTGCCGCCCCTTCTCCATCACCAGTAGACCACCTACCAGATCGGCGCCGGTCGCCAGCGCGCCAAAATACATGCTGCCCAGGTGGTTGCGGGTACGCCATCCAAGGGGAATGCGAATGCGCAGCGCCTTGGCGTTCATCTCTTCGATGATCGGGGCACAAAACCCGATGACGGGAATATAGCGCCAGGCAAACAGCCGGAGCGCCAGATTGGCTTTGAAGCGTTGCAAATCCATATGCGAACTGATCCGATGAGTTAATGTAAACAACATGTTGCCTGCATCTGCGCCATTCGACAAGCACAGGGATCACGCTTACGACCTTTTGCCCGGCGCAAAAAAGAGGGAACCACACCGGTTCCCTCTTCTCGTTCATCTCACTGTTAACAGCAAATCTGCCGCTCAGGCGCGCTTCTCTTCGAGCCAAGCCCCCTGACTCTGCATCTCGAACAGCTGGGCATAGTGACCGCCGAGGGCCATCAGCTCGCTGTGGCTACCCCGCTCGCTCACCTGACCGCGGGAGAGCAGCAGGATCTCGTCCGCATCGACGATGGTCGAGAGGCGGTGGGCGATGGCGATGGTGGTGCGGCCACGACGGGCGGCAGAGATCGCCTGCGACAGCGCCAACTCGGTCTGGGAGTCCACGCTGGCCGTCGCTTCATCCAGAATGAGGATACGCGGATCCCCCACCAGCGCACGGGCAAAGGAGAGCAGTTGCCGCTGACCGGCGGAGAGGTTCTTGCCACCCTCCTCCATCAGGGTGTTGATCCCCTGTGGCAAGCTGCGCACAAACTCGGCCAGCTGCACCTCGCTCAGCGCCTGCCAGAGCCGCGCGTCATCTATGCCGGCGCGGCCGAGACGCAGGTTCTCCGCCAGGGTGCCGACAAAGATAAAAGGATCCTGCTGCACTAGCCCGATGCTGCGGCGCACCGCCGCCAGCGACAGGGTATCCAGTGCGTGATCATCGAAGCGGATCTGCCCCTGATCCAGCGGATAGAAGCCCATCAGCAGGCTGATGATGGTGGACTTGCCGCTGCCGGTATGGCCCACCAGCGCCAGCATCTGGCCCGGTTTTGCGGCAAAACTGACCTCCCGCAGCACCTGTTGCTCACCATCGTAGGAAAAACTCACCCGCTCGAAACTGACCCGTCCTTCCAGCGGGCGCAGCTCGCCCTCGGTGCTCTCGCGGGTTTCATCGAGCAGGGCAAAGACCCGCTCCCCCGCCACCATCGCCTGCTGCAACTGGTTAAGCTGGTTGGTCATCTCGATGAGCGGCTCGATCATCCGGCCCAGATAGCTGATAAAGGCATAGAGCACCCCCACCTGAATAGCACCCGCGTGGCTCCCCCCCTCATGGGCAAACAGCGCCAACAGGCCGATCAGCACCATCATGTAGAAGAGATCGATGAGCGGACGCAGCAAAATGCCGTTGATCTTGAGGCTCTTGATCCGTGCCGACCAGTGCTGCTGGTTCACCTCGGCAAAGGCGTTGGCAAAGTGGCGCTCCTGCACCATCGCCTGAATGACCGGCATCCCCTGCAGCGACTCGTTGAGGCGGCTGTTGATGTCGGAGAGCAGACTGCGGGTCGCTCGCACCACCGGCACGCTCAGTTTCTGGTAGAGCCACATCACCCCGCCCACTGCGGGCAGCAACAGGGAGCAGACCAGCATCAGCCGCAGATCCAGCAGCGCCATGGAGATGAGGATGCCGCACAAGAGCACCACCTTTTGCACCAGCAAGCCGATCACCTGCACATAGAGGTTCATGATCGCCTCGGTGTCGTTGGTGATGCGGGAAATCAGCGAGCCGGAGCGATGCTTGTCAAAGTAGCGGGCCGGCAAGCGGATGGCGGTGGCAAACACCTGCTCGCGCAAAGTTTGCACCACCGCCTGAGCGATGCGATTGAAGCGCAAGGATTGCAAATAGAAACCCGCCGCCGACAGCACCTGCAAACCCAGATAGCCCGCTGCAATCAGGGCTATGGTGGGCAGCACGATATTGCGAGGCGCCAGATAGTCATCGATAAAGAGCTTGATCAGCAGCGGCCCGGCCACTTCGGCGCCGGTCGCAAGCAGCAGGCAAATCCCCGCCTGGATCAGCCAGCGAGGATACTGGGCGCAGTAGGCGAGCAGTCGTTTAATGGTCGGATTCACAGGCTCTCCTCCACCGCTTCTTCGAGTCGCTGATAACGCACCATATCTGCATACCAACCATTGTGCGCCATCAGGGCACCGTGATGACCCCGCTCGCTGACGGCCCCCTGCTCCAGCACCAGGATCTCGTCGGCCTGCTCCACCGCCGTCATGCGATGGCTGACCAGGATCAGGGTGCGACGATGGGCCTTGAGGGAATGCAGAATTTGCTGCTCGGTGTGGGCATCCACCGCCGAGAGCGCATCATCGAGCACCAGAATGGGTGCATCCAGCAGCAGGGCGCGGGCAATGGCCAGCCGCTGTTTCTGGCCGCCGGAGAGGGTCACCCCTTTCTCCCCGACCTCGGTTTCATAACCCTTGGGGAAACGCACGATATCATCGTGGACACAGGCAATGCGTGCCACCCGTTCGACCTCCTCGCGGCTCGCATCGGGTTTGCCGAGGGCAATATTGGCAGCGATGGTGGTGGAAAACAGGAATGGCTCCTGCGGTACATAGGCAAACTGGCTGCGCAGTGTGGCGAGCGACAACTGGTCAATCGGTACGCCCCCCATGGCTATCGAACCGTGAGTCGGATTGGCAAGGCGCATCAACAGCTTGAGCAGGGAGCTCTTGCCTGCCCCGGTGCGCCCCACCACCCCGAGCATCCCCCCTTGCTTGAGGGTAACGTCGATATCCGCAAGCAGGGTGCGCTGCTCAAGTTGATAGCTCACCCCTTTGATCTGTAAAGGAAACGCAGAGGTAAACGCGGCCGGCCGGGCGGGCTCTTCGATATCGCTGCGCTCCCCCAGCAGGCTCTCGATGCGGGAGTAGGCGGCGCTGCCCCGCTCGATGATGTTGAACAGCCAGGCGATGGCAAACATCGGCCAGATCAGCTGGCCGAGGTACATGGTGAAGCTGGTGAGCTCACCCAGAGTCAGCTCATCGCGCAGCACCAGCACACTGCCCCCCGCCACCGCGAGGAAGTAGGAGCAACCGATACAGAGGTAGATGACCGGATCGAACTTGGCATCGATGCGGGCCACCGCCATATTGCGCTCCCCCGCCTGTTTGGTCAGCTCGGCAAAGCCTTCATCTTCCAGCGATTCAACCGCATAGGATTTCAACACCCGCACGCCGGAAAGGGCCTCCTGGGTCTTGTTGTTGAGCCTGGAGAAGGCCCCTTGCGCCGCCTTGAACTGGGTGTAGATCTGGGTGCCGAAGCGGTTCATGAAATAGGCCATCACCGGCAGCGGCAGCAAGGAGACCAGCGTCAACTGCCAAGAGTACTGGCTGCACATGATGGAGAGCACCAATACCCCGACCATGATGGAGTCCACCAGAGTCAGTACCCCTTCGCCAGCGGTCATCTCCACAGCCTGAATGTCATTGGTGGCATGGGCCATCAAATCGCCGGTACGGTGGCGCTGATAAAAATCGGGGCTCATCCGGGTGAAATGGCTGAAAAGGCGATTGCGCAACACATAGGCCAGACGGTAAGAGGCACCGAACAGCATCACCCGCCAGACGTAGCGCAGCAGATAAATCAGCACACCCAGACCAAACAGCCCCGCCAGATAGCGCATCAGGGTACCATTGTCGAGACCGCCCTTGGTGATGCCATCAACCACCCAGCCCACCACTTTGGGCGGAATAACGGTCAACAGGGCCACCATCAGCAGCAGGGAGATGGCAGCCAGATAACGGGGCCACTGCTCCTTGAAAAACCAGCTCAATCGTAGAAATACGCTCACACCACCAACCTTTAGCGCTCTCTGCCCGTGACCGCTCCAAGGAGCGGCCATCAGAGAAGCCACGCAGAAATAGAACAATGAAAACAATCGCCTCCGGCTGGAGGCGATTTGAACGAAAGCTCATCATATCCCGAACCGGGATGGTTGAGAATAATTACTATTTAATTCACTGTGACATGCGATCATCCCCTGATGAATAGGGATTATACGAATTTTCATGCTGCTCACCGGTCAACAGGAAGTGTGACACCTCTTCCCGGGTCTGGCTGAAGACCTGTTGCAACTGCTCCAGATCCGCCTCGCTCAGCACCTCGTTTTGCCGCAGGCGCCACTCCAGCTCGCCAGCCACCAATTGCAGACGGGCCGCCGAGATATTGGCAGACACCCCCTTGAGGGTGTGCAGCAGCTTGCTGGCCACCTCGGGCTGCTGACGGCGCAAGGCGGAACGGATCTCCCACAGATCGTCCTTGTGCTCCGACATAAACAGCTTGAACAGGATCTGCAATGCCTCCTTGTCCTGCTCCAGCCGCTTGAGGGCATCCTGCAGATCGAGGATCCCCATCATATCCGGCGGTTTCACCTCCATGATCCCCGCCTGCTCCACCCCTTGCGGCTTCACCCACTGCAGCAGGTTGTTGTAAAGATCCAGCTTGCTCACCGGCTTGGTGACGTAACCATTCATCCCCACCCCCAGGCAGCGCTCCTTGTCTCCATGCATGGCGCTGGCAGTGAGGGCTATGATGGGCACATCGTGCTTGTCGACCATTTTGCGGATCTGGCGGGTGGCATCGAGTCCGTCCAGCACCGGCATCTGCAGGTCCATCAGGATCACGTCAAAAGGCTGCTCGGCAACCCGCTCCACCGCCTCGCGACCATTGTTAACCACGCACACTACCGCATCGACCCGACGTAGATATTCGATGATGAGCTGCTGATTGACCCGGTTGTCTTCGGCCAACAGCACTCGGGTACCCTGCAACAGGGATTTGAAGTGCTGCTGATCCCCCTGAGCCTCTGCCTTGCGCAGATTGAGTTCATAAGAGCTGCCATTGAGCAACTCGTCCACCTTGGCCAGCAGGGCATTCTCGGTCATCGGCTTGGGCAGAAAATGGGTCAGCCCCATGCTGTCCATCCGGGCGTGCAGCCCCTCTCTGGCCCAGGCGCTGATCATCAGGATGGGTATCCGCCGCCACTGGCTGTGCTGATACATCTCCAGCGCCAGATCGAGTCCATCCTCCTGCCCCATGCGCCAGTCGAGGATTGCCAACCGCAGATTGGGCCCCTCTTCACGCAATAATTGACGGGCACGGGAAAGGGAGTTGACCGGCAGCACTCGCACACCCGCCCGAGTCAGGATGTCCCGAGCCAGATCCAGCACCAGTTCGTTGTCATCCATCACCATCACCAGCGGCTGGTTTTCGAAGAAAACTTTCCGTCCAGCCACACCGTAGACCGCCTGCGCCATCGGGATATCGAACTTGAACAGAGAGCCGACGCCAGGCTTGCTCTCTACGGTGATCCGCCCCCCCATCAGCTCCACCAGCCGCTGGGAAATATTGAGCCCAAGACCCGAGCCGCCATATTTGCGGGTATTGCCCGCCTCCAGCTGGGTAAACGCCTGAAACAGTTGGGTCTGCTTCTCTTCGGCAATGCCGATGCCGGTATCGCGCACACTGAAGCGGATCCGCATTGGATGGGAGTTGGCCAGATCGATGGAGACTTCGACCTCACCACGTTCGGTGAATTTGATGGCATTGTTCACCAGATTGACCAGAACCTGCCCCAGCCGCAGAGGATCCCCACGCAAGAAGACAGGCACCTCCGGCGATTTGCGAATGATCACCTCCACATGTTTGCGCTCCGCCAGATCGGCAAACATGCCCGCCAGCGAGTCGAGCTGCTCGCTGAGATCGAAGTCGATCTCCTCCAACGTCAGCTTGCCGGACTCCACCTTGGTCAGATCGAGAATGTCGTTGATAAGCAGCAGCAAGGTATCTGATGAAGACTTTATCTTGCCCAGATAGTCCCGTTGTTGCTGATCCAGCTCGGTCTGCAGTGCCAGTGAGCTGAAACCGATGATGGCATTCATGGGGGTGCGGATCTCGTGGCTCATATTGGCCAGAAAATCGCTTTTGGCCTGTGCCAGCAAGGCCGTCTGACGGGACAACTCGCTCAACTTCTGATTACGACGCCATAGGGTATAGGCCACCAGCACAAAACTGATCAAGGCACCGCCAAGCACCATTAAATAGAAGCGGTTCAGCAATGATGAAGCCCGCTCCAGCTTATCCATCTTCCAGCGCACCAGGTTATCGCTCACCTGCATATCGATGAGACGATGGCGCAGGGTATGATAAGCCATCACCTGACGACTCAAATCCTTGCTCAGGTTAACCAAGGTGATCACCTCGGGTTGCGAGCCGTAATGGGAAGCAAGAGCACGCTGCAACAAGCTCAGCTGTTGCTGATACTGGTTATCGGCGCTGTGTTGCAAAAAATGGCTGAGTTGGGCCAACTCATTGAGATCACGATGCAAGAGGCTCTCTGCCGGCGTGATAGCGCGTACCTTCTCAAGCTGATGCTGAAAGGGTTGCACGATATATTCCACCGCCTTTTCCATGCTGTACAGTCTGGCCAGCTCCATCTGGTAGAGATCCAAATCCTGCAGCAACCTCTGTGAAAGAGGCGTTTGCTCAACCTCAGCATCACTACGAACCCTGTGAACAAAGCTATCGAGGATACCGGATAACTGGACGAGCCGTTGCTGAACATTGCTATCATTGGCACTCTCACGACCAAGCAGGTAAACACTGTCGGTGTTGATCCGGTTCAGCACTGCCTCCGCTGCCTGATTCAGGCTGTATGCACGCTGCTGTTGACTAAGCAGTTGCCAGCAAAGAACCGAGAAGCCGAGCAACAAGGCAGCAACAAGCAGCAGTACCACAGGGCTCTTCCGTGATCCTTTATTCATCCCGTTTTGACTCTCTACTTATAATGGCCGCTGAATTGTCCGGCTTGAGCAGAGCTCGGAGTGGAAGTGTCCACCCCAGCCGAGCGCTGTGTTAACGTTATTTCACTATTTTAACTCTGGCACTATTTTCATCACAGCCACCAGAACCGATCTTCAAGGAGACTATTATGTCATTTATCACTACTTATTGTAGCCACTGCTTTACAAGAAACCGCCTGCCCTCCACCCATGTAACCCACTCCGCCAAATGTGGGCACTGCAAGGCGTCCCTGTTCAGCCAAACCCCTTGCCTCGGGAAGGCGGATAACTTCGATACCCTGATCAACTCCGATATTCCGGTCGTTGTCGATTTTTGGGCCAGCTGGTGCGGCCCTTGCCAGCAGTTTGCTCCAGTATTTCATGATGTTGCCCATGAACTCGAACCACGGATGCGCTTTGTCAAAGTCGATACCGAGCAGCAGAGCACCATTGCCGCCCGTTACGCCATTCGCAGCATCCCCACCCTGATGGTCTTCAAACAGGGTAAAGTGGTGAACCAGATAAATGGATCCCTGCCCAAGAACATGTTCAAGCAGTGGCTGGAACAGTTCATGGATGTTTAACTTATGTTTCAGCAATGTTTTATTTATGTATTTATTTCCTCATTTTTATCAATGAGTGTGTGAGTAGAGACTGATTTTCAATATGTGAGCCTGTTTCAAACAAGTAAATGGATGTAATCTCGGCAACACAAAAACAACCATAAATTAACCGAGAGAACGATATGCACACATCGGCTGTACCCGCTACTCCATCTCGTTGGCTGGATATCAAGACCGGGATCGTGATCATGGATCTGCTCCTGCTATGCATCATGCTCGCTTGGCTCCCTTTTGATCCTATGGTCAACAAGGGGCTGGGCATTCTGGTCTTTATAGCTATTCTCTGGCTGACCGAAGCGGTCAACATCACTATCACCGCGATCTCCATCCCGGTACTTGCCACCCTGCTCGGGGTGTTTGATATGAGCAAGTCGTTGACCGACTTCGCAAACCCGGTGTTGTTCCTCTTCTTTGGCGGTTTTGCCCTGGCGGCAGCGCTATCCAAACAGGGGCTAGACACCCAGATTGCCGGTAAGGTGATGCAGCTCGCCAAGGGACACCTCGGCTGGGCTGCCATCGTACTCTTCAGTATTACTGCGGCACTCTCCATGTGGATCAGCAATACCGCTACCGCCGCCATGATGATGCCGCTGGCCCTTGGCATGCTCAAAGGTCTCGACATTCACAAGGAGCGCCGCACACTGGTCTTCGTATTGCTTGGTGTTGCCTACAGCGCCAGTATTGGCGGCATCGGCACCCTGGTAGGCAGCCCGCCCAATGCCATTGCGGCCGCCCAGATGGGGCTGGGCTTCACTGACTGGCTGAAATTTGGCATTCCTGTTGTCCTCATCTTCATGCCAGTAGGCATCGGGCTGCTCTATCTGGTAACCCGCCCCAACCTCTCACATCAGGTCAGCACAGAGCGAGTGACCATAGAGTGGACCGGCCAACGCAAGGTGACCATGCTGATATTTCTGACCACAGTGCTGTTGTGGATTGGCTCCCAGCCTATTGCCCAGGCGCTGGGAGGAATACCTCAATTTGATACACTGATCGCCATGGGAGCCATCATCGCCATCGCCGTCAGCCGGGTAGCTAGCTGGGATGACATCAACCAGAACACCGACTGGGGAGTACTGATGCTGTTTGGTGGCGGCTTGACCCTGAGCGCCATCCTTAAGCAGACCGGGGCCAACGCCTTCCTGGCGGAGCACCTATCCAACGGTCTGGCCACCATGCCGATCTTCGTCATCCTGCTCTGTCTTGCCACCTTCGTGGTGTTCCTGACCGAGCTGGTATCCAACACCGCTACCGCCGCTCTGCTGGTTCCACTGTTTGCCGGAGTCGCAGAGGCACTGGGAGTCTCTCCCATTGTCGTATCCGTGCTGATCGCTGTCGGTGCCTCATGCGCTTTCATGCTGCCAGTGGCTACCCCGCCCAACGCCATTGTCTTCGCCAGCGGCCATATCCAGCAGCGTGAAATGATGCGGGCCGGCCTGGTGCTGAACCTGGTCTTCACCGTCATTTTGACCCTGCTTGCCTATTTTATGGGCGACATACTGCATTGATGGCTGGTGGCTCGCTCGCCGGGCTCCTCAATCAACACCAGGTTCCAACAAAGCCCCGTATCATCGGGGCTTTCTCTTTTCCTGCACCCCAACGGCCATCTGTCACATCCCTGACCATCGTCAGCTTGTGCCATGCGACAGCAGCGAGAGTACACATGATGATGACTTCAGACTTATGAGCGATACGGGTGCCATGAGATGAGGTGTTCCCGGGAAAGGCTGGTAATAACGACATTAAAATAATATGTGATGCCCTGTACATCTATCACAGATGATCAAGCTTTTTGCAAATGGTGTACAAATATTTACGAATCCAAGCAGCTATAAAAAAACCCCGCATAGCGGGGTTCTCATATTAAGAGGTGATCAACCGATGTTGCAGGGTTTCAGCTTCCAGATACGATCCACATAGTCCTGGATGGAACGGTCTGAGTTGAACTTACCCATGGTGGCCGAGTTGATGATAGCCTTCTTCGCCCACAGTGCCGGATCCCGATACCAGGTATCGATCAGCTTGTGTGCATCCGAGTAGGACTGGAAGTCCGCCAAGGTCAGGTAAGGGTCTCCCCCTTCCAGCAAAGAGCGCTTGATGGAGGCCAGCTCACCCGGACGACCCGGCGTGAAGTAGTCGGTATCAAACCAGTCCAGCACGGCCTTGAGCTCGGAGTTGGCATAGTAGAAGTCGTACGGATTATAACCGCGCGCCTTCAGCGACTTCACTTCGTCCACGTTCAGACCGAAGATGGCACAGTTTTCGGCCCCCGCCTCTTCGGCGATCTCGATGTTGGCTCCATCCAGCGTCCCGATGGTGATTGCACCGTTGAGTGCCATCTTCATGTTGCCGGTACCGGATGCTTCGTAACCAGCAGTAGAGATCTGCTCGGAGACATCTGCCGCCGGGATCAACTTCTCGGCCAGACTCACGCGGTAGTTCGGCATGAACACCACTTTCAGCTTGCCCTGGATACGAGCATCGTTGTTGACCCGATCCGCCAGCTTGTTGATGGCATAGATGATGTCTTTGGCCAGCTTGTAACCGGGCGCCGCTTTGGAGCCGAAGATAAACACACGCGGATGCATGTCATAGTCCGGGTTGGCCAGCAGACGACGATAGAGTGCCATGATGTGAATAAGGTTCAGTTGCTGGCGCTTGTACTCGTGCAGACGCTTGATCTGAACGTCAAAGATCGCCTCGGCACTGACATCGATACCGGTTTCGTCTTTGATGACCTTGACCAGCTTCTCTTTGTTATGACGTTTGATGGTCATGAACTGCTGCTGGAACGCCTTGTCGTCGGCAAATTTCACCACGCCACGCAGTTTGTCCAGTTGCAGCGGCCACTCCTTGCCCACCACTTCGTTGTAGAGACCCGCCAGCTCCGGGTTGCAGGCCAGCAGCCAGCGACGCGGGGTTACCCCGTTGGTCACGTTGCACATTTTTTCCGGCCACAGCTCGGCATACTCGGGGAAGAGATCTTCCTTCACCAGCTTGGAGTGGATCTCGGCCACACCGTTCACCTTGGACGAACCGATCACGCACAGGTTGCCCATGCGAACCTTGCGCACGGCCCCCTCTTCGATGATGGAGAGCTTGGCCTTGATGGCGTCGTTGCCCGGCCACTTGGGCTCCACCAACTCGTTCAGGAAGCGGGCGTTGATCTCGTAAATCACCTCCAGATGGCGAGGCAGTACTTTCTCGAACAGGCTGACCGACCACTTCTCCAGCGCTTCCGGCAGCAGAGTGTGGTTGGTATAAGAGAAGACCTGATAGCAGATGGCCCAAGCGGCATCCCAGTTCAGATCTTCCTCGTCAACCAGTACCCGCATCAGTTCCGGGATGGCGACAGTCGGGTGAGTATCGTTGAGCTGAATGGCAATTTGCGCGGCAAAGTTGCTGAAGTCGGCGCCATGCACCCGCTTGTAGCGGCGCATGATGTCCTTGATGGAGCAAGCACAGAAGAAGTACTGCTGGATCAGACGCAGCTCTTTACCAGCATCGGTCTCATCGTTCGGATAGAGTACCTTGGATATGGTCTCGGCCTGGGCTTTCTCAGCCTGGGAGTCGATGTAACCACCGGCGTTGAATACGTCCCAGTCGAAAAACTCGGAGGCGCGGGATTCCCACAAACGCAGGATGTTGACGGTGTGACCGCCAAAACCGACCACCGGAATATCCCAAGGCACCCCTTTAATCTTGCGACCGGCGTGCCACACCTTCTTCAGGCCGCCATTGTCACCAAACACGGTCTCGACGTAGCCATAGAGCGGCACTTCTTGCACCGACTCGGGACGGCAGATCTCCCAGGGGTTGCCATATTCACGCCAGGAGTCTGGGCGCTCAATCTGGCGACCATCCTGAATTTCCTGACGGAACAGACCGTGTTCGTAGTGGATACCGTAACCAACCGCCGGATAGTTCAGGGTGGCCAGCGAGTCGATAAAGCAGGCAGCCAGACGACCCAGGCCGCCGTTGCCAAGTGCCATATCCGGCTCTTGTTCGCACAGGTCGGTCAGTTCCAGGCCGAGTTCGCCCAGCGCCTCTTCGCAAGTCTTGTAGAGGGAGAGGTTGTGCAGGTTGTTGGAGGTCAATCTTCCCATCAGGAATTCAGCAGAGAGGTAGTGAATCGCACGAGTATCTTTCTTGAAATGAGTCTGCTGAGTGCGGGTCAGGCGCTCGTACACCTGTTCATTGACGGCCGCCGCAGTGGCTTTCCACCACGCTTCGGGAGAGGCTTTCTGTTCGCTTGTTCCCAAGGTAGAACGCAGGTGACGCACGATACTCGCCTTGAGCTGATCTTTATCCAGTTGGAGATCCTGGTCTGTCTTCTTCTTGGTAGCCATAAACCATATTCCTTCGTTACAAATAAAATTGTTATCCCGCTTGCGGGACCGGCGCTGTTGTTATCTCAAAATATGTACCGGCGTGAGAATACTAACTAAAGCGGCAGAATTAAAAGTTAACGCAAGTCACACTTTAACCGATAAAAACAGCCTGAAAAGCTTGAAAACCCTTTCCTTAAATTGATCGCACAAAAACAAACATTCCCTTTATTATCATAAGCTTAATGAAAAAATAAAAATATTCTGGCATGAATAGGTTTTCAGAGATTGCCAAGCCTTGAAAATCCCTGAAAATAGGCAGCAAGACGGCACATTGAAACCGGTTTCAATGTGCCTGAAAAATTACCGTATAAATATGAAGCAATCATTGCACCCTTAAAGATGTGCCTTGAACTGATTGCTCAATGGATCGTAATGGTACCCAATCTGATCCAGACGTCCTGCCAACTGCTCTTCACTCATATCGTAATAGGCCAGCAGCTCCTCCAACCCGTCACACTCAAGCCTTAGCTTCTCATTGATGATGCCCAGCAAGATGTTGGCATCAAGACGTTGCAAGGTACTGATATCCATGGCGGCACCTCCTGTAAATGACCTGTATAACCATGGGCGGTTACGCAAGGTTTGTCCATAGTACGAAAAACACCCAACCAGCTTTATATTAAATAGTGTTTAAAAACATAACCTTACTAACGACACATGCCAACACCATCACATTTTTCAGCAAAAACACCTTGTCACTGCCACAGGATAGAACTACTGTATACACATACAGCTTGGATATTCATACAGGAACCCCATATATGAACCAGCCCCTGCACTCACTGCCCTTTGCGATGAATCGTGTCATGAGCAAGCCCTGGCCAACCAGAACCGCCTGCAAAGCGGAGTTTGCTCATGATGGTGTGACTATCCAGTCTGATGATCAGTTTCTGAGCGAGCTGACCAAGCTTGGGGAGGCTCATACCGGCTGGATCTTGTTGATCGCCCCGCCGGGACGCCCCACAGTCAGCCGTCTGGAAGAGCGAGGTATCGATCCCAAGAGAGTGCTGGTGGTACATAGCCCCAAAATCAAGAACTGGCAGCAAACCCTGGAGCGCAGTCTGGGCAATGGTCACTGCGCCGCCGTATTTACCTGGCTACCCGAGCAGATCGAGCTGGATCACATCAAGCTGCAGCGACTGGGACAGCAATCTGGCGTACTCACCCGCTTCTTTGGCGCGAAACGGACTAACCTCGGCACACCTCTGCTGGCCTATTCAGAGCAAGATATCTATCTCAATCATTAAGACAAAAAACGAACGCCTACGCAGGCTCTCCCGCGGGTCGCAGCGACAGAAGGGCGCAAACAATATGTGACCAGCGGCTTTATTTGAAAGACAAGCGTGCAACAGCCTGACGGTAGGCATCGGAGATCATTTGACCCTGCTTGCTGCAAGCAGACAAACATCAAAAGATGTAACGGATCAAGAAGCAGAAAATAAAACCTGAACTGGACAATCATGCAGCCCAAGTATTCAAACCTGTGGGACTTCCTGCCCACCAGCGAACCCGTTTGAGCAATATGATGAGGCTGAAAGTCATTGCATTCATTTGAGCTGATCACGACAATTTGCCCACCGGAGTGACCCTCTCCTTGAAATACCGGGTAACAAGGGGTATAACCACGCGTTTTATCAGGTGTAATAAGTGAGCGGTATGATGCAAGCCCCCTTTTGGCAGACCAAGAGTCTGCAGCAGATGACTGAATCCGAATGGGAATCCCTCTGCGATGGTTGCGGAAAATGCTGCCTCAACAAGCTGATAGATGAAGATACCGACGAACTGGTTTTCACCAATGTCGCCTGCAATTTGCTTAACACCAAGACCTGTCAGTGCTCTGATTACGCCAATCGTTTCAAAAAAGAGCCTGACTGTCTGCAGATCACCCATGACAAGATCACCGAATATGACTGGCTCCCCTCAACCTGCGCATATCGCCTGCTGTCTGAAGGTGACGCTCTTCCAGAGTGGCATCCTCTGCTGACCGGCAGTCGTTCCGCGATGCATCAGGCTGGTCAATCCGTCCGTGGCAAAGTCATTCACGAGGATCAGGCGGGTGAATGGATCGATCACATCATCACCTGGGCCAGCTGACACGCTCAACCCGCTATTCTCCAGAGACAAGGGCTGCACAATGTGCAGCCCTTGTTGTTTCTGCAAGCAGGGTTTGTAGCTTCACACATATCTGGCTGGCTAAACCAAACCACCTCCAAGCTGCGCATTGAGAGAGATAGAGGCAGAGGCAGAGGCAGAGGCAGAGGCAGAGGCAGAGGCAGAGGCAGAGAATGATTCCATAGTCACAGGCTTATGGGTATTGCTTGATACCCGCGATGGCGCCTCTGTTCACCCCTTAAACCTGATCAGCTGTTCCACGAGCCATAGCAACACTGATGCAATGGCAGGCAGAGCAACCGCCTATCCCCTTAGAGCGCGAATAAAGCATAATCGCATTACAGACGGGGCCTAGGTCAATGCTAGTGAGCCCCTCCCCTTGATCCTCTTCAAATCCCCAGTAACAACTGTTGTGGTTGCGATGGAACTGGGGGCGATTCACAGGGGATGATTACTCCCCCTGAATCGCACGCATAAAAAAACCGGCGCCTTGGCGCCGGTTTTTGCTCACTATCTCTCGATTACAGAGAAGCAGTGAAGGTACGGGTGATGACGTCTTGCTGTTGCTCTTTGGTCAAAGAGTTGAAGCGAACGGCATAACCGGATACGCGGATGGTCAACTGCGGATATTTCTCCGGGTTTTCCATGGCGTCCAGCAGCATTTCACGGTTCATCACGTTAACGTTCAGGTGCTGACCACCCTCTACGTTGGATTCGTGGTGGAAGTAACCGTCCATCAGGCCAGCCAGGTTGGCTTTCTGGGCTTCCATATCTTTACCCAGTGCGTTCGGAACGATGGAGAAGGTATAGGAGATACCATCTTTAGCGTAAGCGAACGGCAGCTTGGCTACGGAAGTCAGGGAAGCAACAGCACCTTTCTGGTCACGACCGTGCATCGGGTTTGCACCCGGACCGAACGGAGCACCAGCACGACGGCCATCCGGGGTGTTACCGGTCTTCTTGCCATATACCACGTTGGAGGTGATGGTCAGAACAGACTGGGTAGCAACAGCACCACGGTAGGTGTTCAGCTTCTGAATCTTCTTCATGAAGCGCTCAACCAGGTCACAGGCGATATCATCGACGCGAGCGTCGTTGTTACCGAACTGCGGGTATTCGCCTTCGATTTCGAAGTCGATGGCAACGCCATCTTCGTCACGAATCGGCTTGACCTTGGCGTACTTGATGGCAGACAGGGAGTCAGCGGCTACGGACAGACCAGCGATACCACACGCCATGGTGCGATATACGTCACGGTCGTGCAGCGCCATCAGAGAGGCTTCGTAGCTGTACTTGTCGTGCATGTAGTGGATGATGTTCAGCGCAGCAACGTATTGCTTGGCCAGCCAATCCATGAAGTGGTCCAGACGATCCATTACGTCGTTGTAGTCGAGGTACTCGGACTTGACCATCTCTGTTTTCGGACCGACCTGGATCTTGAGCTTCTCGTCCATACCACCGTTGATTGCATACAGCATGGTCTTGGCCAGGTTGGCACGAGCACCGAAGAACTGCATCTGCTTGCCAACGATCATCGGGGATACACAGCAAGCGATGGCGTAGTCATCGTTGTTGAAATCCGGACGCATCAGATCGTCGTTCTCGTACTGAACGGAAGAGGTCTCGATGGATACCTTGGCACAGTACTTCTTGAAACCGACCGGCAGCTTCTCGGACCACAGGATGGTCAGGTTCGGCTCAGGGGACGGGCCCATGGTGTACAGGGTGTTCAGCATACGGAAGCTGTTCTTGGTGACCAGAGTACGGCCGTCAACGCCCATACCAGCCAGGGTCTCGGTCGCCCACATCGGGTCGCCGGAGAACAGTGAATCGTATTCCGGAGTACGCAGGAAGCGAACCATACGCAGCTTCATGACCATGTGGTCCATCAGCTCCTGGGCTTCTTGCTCGGTGATCAGGCCTTTCTGCAGGTCACGCTCGATGTAGATATCCAGGAAGCTGGAGGTACGACCGAAGGACATGGCAGCACCGTTCTGGGACTTGACTGCCGCCAGGTAGGCGAAGTAGGTCCACTGTACGGCTTCTTTGGCGTTCTTGGCCGGTACGGAGATATCGCAACCGTACTTGGCAGCCATCACCTTCATCTGTGCCAGGGCACGGTGCTGCTCGGAGATCTCTTCGCGCAGACGGATGGTGGCTTCCAGGTTGACGCCGTTTTCCAGGTCAGCTTGCAGGGACTTGAACTGGGCCAGTTTGTCGGCCATCAGGAAGTCAACACCGTACAGAGCAACACGACGGTAGTCACCGATGATACGGCCACGGCCGTAGGCATCCGGCAGACCGGTGATAACACCAGACTTGCGGCAGTTCAGGATGTCTTTGGTGTAAACGTCAAACACGCCCTGGTTGTGAGTCTTGCGGTATTCGGTGAAGATCTTCTCGACCATCGGGTCCAGTTGACGACCGTACACTTCGCAAGAAGTTTTAACCATCTTGATACCGCCGTTGGCGATGATGGCGCGCTTCAGCGGCTTGTCAGTCTGCAGACCAACGATCTGCTCCAGGCTCTGATCGATATAACCGGCATCGTGTGCGGTAATGGTGGAGGGCAGGTCAGTATCAAAATCAACCGGCGCATGAGTGCGGTTTTCGATTTTGATCCCTTCCATGACCTTGTCCCACAGCTTGGTGGTCGCTTCGGTCGCGCCAGCCAGGAAGGACTCGTCACCTTCATACGGGGTGTAGTTCTTCTGGATGAAGTCACGGGTGTTGACAGAGGTCTGCCATTCACCGGCCGCGAAGCCTTCCCATGCTTTTTGGAACTGTTCGTTAAGTTCTGCCATTTTTCATTACCTCACACGGTATTGATGTAGTATCCCGCAATCATCCTTAATGATGACGACGGAAGATAAACCAGTAAGTCAGACCAACCATCACGCCACCACCGATGATATTGCCGATGGTCACGGGGATGAGGTTGTGTAGGACGAAGTTGGATACGGTCAGGTCAGCAAAGGTTGCCGGATCCTGGCCGATGGCCTGCCAAAATTCCGGACTAGCCACGCTGTGGATAGCGATACCAACCGGAATCATAAACATGTTTGCGATGCTGTGCTCGAAACCTGAGGCAACGAACATGGCAACCGGCAGCAGCATAACCACTACCTTGTCAGTCGCGCTGCGGGCACCAAAGGCCATCCATGCAGCAAGACATACCATCAGGTTACAGAGGATACCCAGCGCCACCGCTTCGAAGAAGGTGTGGTGAATTTTGTGTTGGGCCACTTTGAGGGCGTTAAGGCCCCACTGACCGTCTGCTGCCGTGTACTCGGCAGAAACGATGATCAGCGCCACCATCAGGAGACCGCCAATCAGGTTACCGAAGTAGACCAGACCCCAATTCTTGAGCAGCTGAGCCCAGCTGATGCGATTGGCAGCCTTGGCCACCAGTGTCAGGGTGGTGGAGGTGAACAGCTCGGCACCGAGCAGCACACAGAGAATAAGTCCGAGAGAGAAGCAGAGACCGCCAACCAGCTTGGCCATACCCCAAGGCATGGAACCGGTTCCGGTCGTCACTGTGATGTAGAAGATAAATGCGATGGCGATGAAAGCGCCTGCGGTAATGGCCAGTGGAATGACCTTGTATGCCGGCTTGGTAGCCTTGGCATAGGTGATGTCTTCAGCCAGTGCAGCGATGGCTTCGGGCTTGAGACAATCGAATGGAGATTCAGCTTTCAATTATTTTCTACCTGAATGTTTTGCCTGTTGAAATCATAACAAAGGGCCAAATAGCCAAAATTGACATTGATCAAGTTTATCAGAGTGCGAATGTAATTTTACTACAAATATTTTAGTGCGATGGCTACGCCACTTTACACCAGGTATCAGCTGAAACAGAAATATCACATTTTTAATGCAATGATTTTAAAGAATTTATTTTCGATCATGGAAATATGGTATTGGCAAGATATCTTTGCAGATCGACAGCACATCCCCTGCCCTGCCATCAACCCCCTTAGGGGTATTTTTTGTTTTTTATTTCATCTTTGAATAACTATCCCGTGCCTTGCCGCACGATAAACAGAAGGGGCCACACGGCCCCTTCCTTTACAGCAACGATCACGCCCAGTGATGGGCTCGCTTGGCCTTCTGCAGCTTCTCGTAGGCCGCCAGCAGCTTCTGGTGCAGTGGGAACTGGGAGAGCGACAGATCGGCCGCCTCCAGCCCGTGGAAGCGTGCTTCGCCAGTGGCGTTGGCCCATGCCTGTGCCAGCGTCTCTTCACCATACATGCGAGTGAAGACGGCGCGATACTGCTCCGGATCCCGCTCCTCGTCGAGGAACAACTCGACGCAGGCACGCAGGGCGCGGTAGTAGCTGGCACGCTCGGCAGTAAACACCGACTGGTTGAACTCCATGGTCCAGTCGATGAGATCCAGTGCGGTCTCCAGCTCACCGGCGGCCAGCGCCAGCATGGCTTTCAGCTCGCCAACGCGCAGGGTGTGCAGCGCGGTCCCCTTGGCAGCGGCGATGCCCAGCAGCTCGCGTACACGGGTACGCTCGTCGTGCCCCTCTTCATCCAGTTGATCAAAAAACGCCATGTACTGCTCGGCATCCCAATCAAGTGATGGCAGTGCCAGGATCACTTCGCGCAGGTTGGCGCCCATATTGTTGTTGGCCAGCAACAGATCTTCGGCCGGATAGATGTCGGACATGCCGGGCACCAGAATGCGGCAGGCGTAGACACCCAGATGCTCGTAGTCGGCGATATAGACCGGCTGCTCCAGCTCATGGAAGATGCCGATCAGGTGATCGAACTCCTCCTGCGAGGTGCCACGGAAGTCCCAGTCGGCAAACTCGAAGTCCGCATCCTGCTTGAACAGATCCCAGCTGATAAGGCCCGAGGAGTCGATGAAGTGGGTCTCGAGGTTGTGGTGATCCGCCACCTGCTCGTTGTCGAATGACGGCGGCACAAACACGTCGAGATCCTTGAGACCACGGCCCTGCAGCAGCTCGGTGACGGTCCGCTCGAAGGCCACTTCGAAGCGCGGGTGGGCACCGAAGGAGGCAAAGCAGGTGCCATTGCTCGGGTTGAGCAGCACCACGCAGATGACCGGATAACGGCCACCCAAAGAGGCATCGAAGCTGTAAATGGGGAAACCTTCCGCTTCGAGCGCCGCGATGGAGGCGGCAATCCCCGGATAACGGGCAATCACCTCGTCCGGGATCAGCGGCAAGCTGATGGCCTCGGCGATGATCTTGTTCTTCACGTGGCGCTCGAACACTTCGGAGAGCGCTTGAGTGCGCGCTTCGGTCTTGGTGTTGCCGGCGCTCATGCCGTTGGAGACATAGAGGTTGCCGATGATGTTCATCGGGATGTAGACGGTCTCGTGATCGGACTGACGCTCGAACGGCAGCGCGACGATACCGCGCTCCTCGTTGTTTGACTGCAGATCCACCAGCATGTCGGCGGTCACTTCACCGTCCGGGTTGTAGAACTTGCGGGTGAAGCTGTCTAGCAGACCGGCCGGGAACTGGTCACCCTCGATGGGGAACCACTTCTCGTTCGGGTAGTGAACGAAATCGCCGTTGGCGACCTGCTCGCCCAGATAGAAGTCGGCGAAGAAGTAGTTGGTGGAGAGACGCTCGAAATATTCGCCAAGGGCAGACGCGAGTGCCGCCTTCTTGCTGGCACCCTTGCCGTTGGTAAAGCAGAGGGCGCACTCTTTGTCCCGAATATGCACCGACCAGACGTTCGGCACGGGGTTGAGCCAGGAGGCCTCTTCAATATCAAAGCCCAGAGCTTGCAGCTTGGTCTGGAAGCGTTCGATGGAGTCTTCCAGCGCCGCGTCCTTGCCGGGAATAAAAGTGTGGTCAGTCATCACGATATCCTGATTTTTATTGGCTCATGTTCGGCCGCAGATAATAGCAGGGGTCGGCGGCTTTGGCAGGACAAAAATCAGTAAACAAGGATGAGTCGCACGGTGAGAAACCGGCTTGCCCCCTCTCCCCCGCCACAAACAGCGTGGGCCCGGGGATTGCCCGGGCCCCCTGGTTACGCGACGCGATAAACCGTCAGAGCTGCTTGCCCTGGCTCGCAATCAACTGGCTGTACCAGTGGAAGCTCGCCTTCTTGATCCGGCGAAGGGAGCCCCCCTGCTCGTCACGCTCCACATAGACGAAGCCGTAACGCTTCTGGTAGCCGTTGAGCCAGCTCAGGATGTCGGTGAACGACCAGGCGCAGTAGCCGAGCAATTCCACGCCATCCTGCATCGCCTCCTGGCACGCCTTGACGTGGCTGCGCAGGTAATCGATGCGGTACTCATCGTTCACCTTGTCGCCCGCCTCCAGCTTGTCGAACTCGCCAAGACCGTTCTCGGTGATCATCAGCGGCAGACCATAGCGGGAAGAGAGGCGACGCAGGGCGATGCGCATCCCGGTCGGGTCGATGGCCCAATCCCAGTTGCTGGTCTCAAGGTGCGGATTGGGCGCCGTCTTGTAGAGGCCCGGGATGCCGCTGGACGGGGTAGTGCCCTTCTTGCCGGTGGTGTTGATCCGCTGCAGGGTCTGACCGCCCAAGGGGTTATCGGTGTAGGTCAGGGTGTAGTAGTAGTTGACGCCGATGTAGTCGGGCGTCCCCTCGCGCAGCAACTCCATATCGCCCGGCAGGATCTCGGGCGCCTCGCCGTTTTCTCGCAAGTAAGCGAGCGCCGCCTGCGGATAGCGGCCAAAGCAATAGGCATCCAGCCACCAGAGGTTGTTGAACTCCTCGGCGTTCTCGTAGGCCAGCATATCTTTCGGATCGCACGACGCCGGATAGGCTGGGGAGTAGGCAAAGCTCGGGCCAATCAAGCCATTCGGCACATGCTGGCGAAACGCCTTGATCACCCGGGCATTGGCCAGAAAGGCGATATGGTTGGCGGCAAAGAAGCGCTTGCGATCCTGCACTGCGGGCGGATGGGTGCCGAGCTGATAGGCATTGGTCAGGTTGTAGTTCTGCTCGTTGAGGGACACCCAATACTTCACCTTGCCGGCAAAGCGCTGATAGAGGGTCACGCAGTAGCGCTCGAAATCCTCGATAATGCGTCGGTCTTCCCAGCCGCCGTACTCATCCTGCAGCGCTTGCGGCAGATCCCAGTGGTAGAGGGTCAGCACCGGCTCGATCTGGTGGGCCAAGAGGGTATCGATCAGCTTCTCGTAGAAGGCCAGTCCCGCCTCGTTCACCTCCCCCCGACCGGTGGGATAGATGCGTGGCCAGCTCACCGAGAAGCGGTAGGCCTTGAGCCCCATCTCGGCCATCAGCGCCACGTCCTCTTCCATGCGGTGGTAGTGATCCACCGCCACATCGCCGTTGCTCCCCTCAAAGGTCTTGCCCGGCAGCTTGGTGAAGAGATCCCACACCGAGGGCCCCTTGCCATCGGCATTCCAGCCCCCCTCCACCTGATAGGCGGCGGAGGCTGCGCCCCACAGAAAATTGCTCGGGAAGTCGTTGAACTTGTGGTGATGCATCTGGTGTTGCTCCTTCTGCGCTGATGGTGTCAGCCATCTCTGATAACTCGGCGCCCCCGTGCCGGGGCACCCGAAATGAATTGGCATAAGCATCCATCACTTCTAAAATTCCGTCCAATGACAAATTTGACCACTCAACATTCCCAACAGGAATGAAAGGAGCCCCGATGGAGCTACGGGATCTGAAAGCCTTCGTCACTCTGGGGGAGGTACTGCACTTCGGCCAGGCGGCGGTACGTCAACACGTTACCCAGTCGGCCCTGAGCAAACAGATCAGGCGGCTGGAGGAGGAGCTGGGCGGCGAGCTGTTCGAGCGCAACGCCAGTACCACTCGCCTCACCGGACTGGGCAGGGCGCTGTATGAGGATGCCCGCGCTGTGGTCATCCAGAGCGAGCAGCTCTCGCGCACCGCCCGCGACGTGCAGGCGGGCAATGTCGGCACCCTGCGCATCGGCTTTGGCGTGGCCACCAAAATCCTGGTGCCCGCCGCCATCGCCCGTTTTCGCGCCGAGCGGCCGCAGGTGACCATAGAGCTCAACGATCTCTCTACCCACCACCAGCTGCTGGCGCTGAGTGAAGGCAAGCTGGATCTCGGTTTTTGCCGCCTGCCCGCCCCCAAGGGGTGGCACGCCCTGCCAGTGGTCGAAGCACACTTTGTCGCCGTGCTGCCCGCCAGCTACCGCGATGTGAGGGAGTTGGCGGATCTGGTGGACAAGCCGCTGGCGATCCTGCGTCGGGACAAGGCCCCGTCGTTTTACGATCACCTGATGAACTATCTGGCCCAGAGCGGGCTGCGTTTTCGCGATATCCAGTACGTCAACGACTTTGCCGCTGGCGTCGCCACCGCGGCAGCCGAGATCGCCTGGACCCTGGTCCCCTCCTCCACCACCATAGAGCACCCGGATGTGCTCACCCTCCCCTTGAGAGACGGGGAAGCCTGTTGGACCATTGGCCTTATCCGTCCGCCCCACAGCAAGGGGCCCTTGATCGATGCCTTCTGGGCAACCATCGCCGATATGACGCCAAGATAGACACGCCGTTGGCAAACAGCAGATGGCGGCCGCGCATCAACGATAGCGTTCGACGATACGCGCCAACTCGCCGCTTTGTCGCAGCTGTTGCAGGGCACGGTTGAACTCGGTTATCCGGGTATTGAAGCGGGAGTGCTTGCCGATGCAGAGATTGAACGGGGTAGAGGCAAGCTGCAGCGGCACCTCGACCACCAACCCGGAGAGACCCAGCTGGTTAAGTTTGAAGCGTGCCACCAGTGGGTCTGTCACCATCAGGTCCCCCCGCCCCGCCGCCAGCATTTTGAAGACATTATCGACATTGATGGTGTGATGAACGGTGAAGCCCGCCAGATTCTCCTTGCCCCAGCCGTTACCGAAATAGTCGAGAAAGGTAAGTGATTTGAAGTCGCTCAAGCGGCTGGCACGCTGAAAATCGGTCATCCGGGGGTGGCCAAGCCGGGTAAATACCGTCAAAACCGTCGTGGTAACGGGCTCCTCCACCACCAATGTGTAAGAGCGGCGCTCCCGGGTGGCGATGGTGACAAAGCCATCGGCCTGCGCCATCCGCACCAGTTTTTGCGCCCGTTGCCACGGATAACCTTCATGGCGCACCCGCAGCCCCATGTGCGCTGCCACCCGATCCATCACGTCGATCATCAGCCCGCGCATCTTGCCCTGTTCGTCACGCCACGAATATGGGGCAAAGTCGTCAAAGTAGACCAGCTTCAACTCGGCCGCTGGCGCCGCCCATGCACTCTGCCACATCAGCAATCCCCACAGGATTGCGCTCCCCAGACTGACTCTCATGGCCGCGACTCCATCCACTTCTGCCAACTCTGAGCCTAGTGCAAAGCGGGCTGCGGCAAGGTTCAGGATCCAGTGGAAGAAGTGGCCAACGAAAAAAGAGAGAGGAAGCAATGGCTTCCCCTCTCTCGTTCGTTTGTCAGCACGCCACCTTACCGATGGCGGTCACGGCTAGCCGGTTACGCCAGCTCGGCCCGCAGCGCCCTGGTGGCATCGACCATCACCTTGAGGGCGGCCTCAGTCTCTTCCCAACCCCGGGTCTTGAGGCCGCAATCCGGGTTGACCCAGAGCCGCTCGGCCGGGATCTGCTTGGCCGCCTTGCGCAGCAACCCCTCAATCCAGCTCTGGCTCGGCACGTTCGGCGAGTGGATGTCGTAGACGCCCGGGCCAATCTCGTTGGGGTAGTTGAAGCGTTCGAACGCTTCGAGCAGCTGCATCTGGCTGCGGCTGGTCTCGATGGTGATCACATCCGCATCCAGCGCCGCCACCGCCTCGATGATGAGGTTGAAGTCGCTGTAGCACATGTGGGTGTGGATCTGGGTGCGGTCCGCCACCGGGCTTGCGCTCAGACGGAAGGCGCGCACCGCCCAGTCGAGATAGGCCTGATGATCCTGCTTGCGCAGGGGCAAGCCTTCGCGGATCGCCGGTTCGTCGATCTGGATGATCTTGATGCCGGCGGCTTCCAGATCTGCCACCTCGTCGCGAATGGCCAGCCCGATTTGCAGGGCGGACTGCTCGCGGCTCACGTCTTCCCGCGGGAAGGACCAGCAGAGGATGGTCACAGGGCCGGTCAGCATCCCCTTCACCGGCTTGTCGGTCAGGCTCTGGGCAAATCGGGTCCATTCGAGCGTCATGGGAGTCGGGCGGTCAATATCGCGGGTGATCACCGGCGGCTTGACGCAGCGGGAGCCATAGCTCTGTACCCAACCGAAGCGGGTGATGGCAAAGCCATCCAGCAGCTCACCGAAATACTCCACCATGTCGTTGCGCTCAGCCTCACCATGTACCAACACATCCAGCCCGATGGCCTCCTGACGCGCGATGGCATCGCGGATCTCGGCCTTAATGCCAGCCTCGTAGGCACTGTCATCGATGCGACCGGAGCGCCAATCCTGCCGCAACACCCGGATCTGGGAGGTCTGCGGGAAGGAGCCGATGGTGGTGGTGGGCAGCAGCGGCAGCTTGAGATCCGAGCGCTGCAGCTCGGCCCTGACCGGATAGGGACTGTGGCGATCAAAATCGCTGTTGGTGAGGCTGGCGAGCCGTGACTGCACCGCTTTTTTGTGCACCCGGCTGTCGGACTCCCGATCCACGATGGGCTGGCTGTAGGCGGTGATTTTGTCGAGCTCGCCCCCATCCAGATACTCTCTGAGCAGTCCCAACTCGAAACATTTTTGCAAGGCGAAGGCGAACCAGCTGCGGGTCTGGGGATCCAGCTCCTGCTCCAGAGTCAAATCCACCGGGCTATGCAGCAATGAGCAGGATGAGGCCACCCAGAGCCGCTCGCCGAGTTTGGCTTTCAGTGCCTTCAGAGTCGGCGCCAGCTTGGCCAGATTGGCACGCCAGACGTTGCGGCCGTTGATCACCCCGGCTGAGATGACCCACTGGGCGGGCAGATGCGGCAACAGGGTCTCCAGCTGCTCGGGGGAGGCCACCAGATCCAGATGCAGGCCATCTACCTTGAGGCTGGTGATGATGTCGCGCTGATGGGCCACCGAGCCGAAATAGGTGGTGAGCAACAGCTTGCAGGGGCCGCTCAAGCGCTCGTAGGCGTTGAGGTAGGCCAGCCGCCACTCGTCCGGCAAGTCCAGCGTCAGCGCAGGTTCATCGATCTGTACCCACTCCACTCCCTGGGCGGCCAACTTGGCCAGGATCTCCTGATAGACGATGAGCAGGCGATCGAGCAGTTCAAGGCGGGAGAAGCCGCTCTCTTTCTCCTTGCCGAGCCACAGATAAGAGACCGGTCCCAGCAGCACCGCCTTGACTGGCAGCCCCAGTGCTTTGGCCTCTTCTACCTCGTCAAACAGCTGGCTCCAGCCCAGCTTGAAGCGCTGATCACGGCTGAATTCCGGCACCAGATAGTGATAGTTGGTGTTGAACCATTTGGTCATCTCGGCGGCGGCCGCCGCTGGGCCGGTCGGCGCACGGCCCCGGGCCACCCGGAACAGGGTGTCGAGATCGGTCTCGCCATGGCGGTGACGGGCAGGCACCGCATCCACCAGCAGGCTGGTACCGAGCACCTGATCGTACCAGGCAAAGTCACCCACCGGCAGCAGATTGACCCCGGCGCCGTGCTGGGCCTGCCAGTGGCGCTCACGCAGCGTCTTGCCCACGGCAACAAGTTCGGCCTGAGTGGTCTCGCCACGCCAGTAGGATTCGAGGGCAAATTTCAGCTCGCGCTTGGCGCCGATACGGGGGAAGCCCAGGGTGTGTGCTCGTGTCATAGGTTCATTTCCTTATGCTCATTCATCTGATGGGAAACTGGATGATTTAGCCATCCAGATGTTTACACATCCAAAATGACAAGATAAGGTGACGCTGGCTATTGAATCCTCTTCAAGTGGCTCTCAAATAATCCTCAACTGACCGCCAGTCAGGTTCACCGCGAGGATACAGAGGCCGATTTTTACAGGTGCAAGAGGTGCCGGAGTCAAGAAGCGCAGCAGGCCACCGCCGACCGCAACCTCAGCGCCATACGCAATCTCACAAGGAGCCATCTTATGGCAGTGCCAAGCAATGCAGGGATAGAGATCAAACACTTGAAAACATTGACCGCGCTGGCCGAGCAGGGCTCGTTGGCCGGTGCGGCGCTGACCCTCAACCTCACCCAGTCCGCCCTCTCCCACCAGCTCAAAGAGCTGGAGACCCGCCTCAATCTGGAGCTTTACCTGCGCAAAAGCCGCCCGCTGGTGCTGACCGCGGCAGGCAGCCAGCTGCTCGCCCTTGCCCGTCAGGTACTGCCCGCCCTGGCCCAAACCGAGAAACAGCTGCAGGCCTTGCAGAGCGGCGATGCGGGAAGGCTGCATTTGGCGCTCGATTGCCACAGTTGCATCCAGTGGCTGCTGCCGCTGTTGCCCGATTTTCGCCGCCAGTGGCCCGGGGTGGATCTGGAGGTGGAGTCAGTGCCGGGCTTTGATGCCATCAATGCCCTGCTCGGCGGCCAGCTCGATCTGCTGCTCACCTCCGATGTGCAGGCCCGCGGCGATCTCCACTTCGAGCCGCTTTTTGCCTTCGATCTGACTCTGGTGATGGCGCCGTATCACCCCCTCTGCCACCAGAGCCGCATCGAGCCGGTCGATCTGGAGCCGGAGGTGCTGCTGGTCTATCCGGTGGAGCGCAGCCGCATGGATATCTTCAGCCGCTTTTTGCAACCCGCCGGGGTGGAGCCCGCCCGCTGCAAGCCGGTGGACAACACATCGGTGATGCTGCAGATGGCCGCCGCTGGCCTCGGCGTCGCCGCCTTGCCGCGCTGGGCCAGCGACGAGTTTGTCAGACAGGGGATGCTCTGCGCCCGACCCCTCGGCAGCGGTATTCGTCGCCATATGTACGGCGCGGTGCGGGCCGCCGATCGGGATCAAGCCTGCCTGCAGAGCCTGTTCGAGCGCATTCGCCGCAAGATGGAGGGATAGCCCTCCTCAGCGTGGCTGACCGACCTCTGCCAGCAGTGCAGGCAACTGCGCCTTGATAAAGTCGATGAGGGCCCTGACCGCCGGTGACAGACCGCGCCGCGCGGGATAGAGCATCACCAGCTTGCCATCTTTGGGACGCCACTCGGGCAGCAGTTGTTGCAGCCGCCCATCCGCCAGCTCATTCACACAGGCGTAAAGTGGCAAGCCCACCATCCCGAGCCCCGCCAGCGCCGCCTGTTTGAGGGTTTGCACATTGTCGCTGCGCAGCAGCACATTGACCGCCACCTCCTCACTCTCCCCACTGTCGTGCCGCAGCCGCAACAGATCGGCCTGACGCTCCAGCGAGCTGAAAAGCAGGGCATCCTCTCCTTCCAGCTGGCGTGGATGCGCCAGCGCATTGTGGCGCGAGAGCCACGCCGGGGTCGCCAGCACGCCCCACTGCACCGTACAGAGCGGCACCTGCACAAGGCTGGAGGGGGGCTGCTCGAAGGCCACCCCGCGGATCACCACATCCAGCCCCTCCTCCAGCAGATCCACCTGCCGGTTGCTGGCTTGCACGGCGAGCCTCACCTTGGGGTATTGCGCCATAAAAGCGGGCAGTAAACGGGCAAGCAGCGCATCGGCAATGGTAATGGGCACGCCGATCCGCACCAGACCGCTCGGCTCCTGCTGCCGTTGCCGCACAGCCGCCTCTCCGGCCTGCGCCTCGGCCAGCATCGCCTGACAGTGGCGATAGAGCACCTCACCGGCATCGGTCAGGCTGAGCTGGCGTGAGGTACGTTGCAGCAGCCGGGTATCCAGCCGCTCCTCCAGCAGCCGGATCCGGCGCGAGATCCGCGACTTGGGTACGCCAAGCGCCCGCGCGGCGGCAGTGAATCCCTGTCGCTGCACCACATGGGTGAAGAGATAGAGATCATTCAAATCAAGTTCCAGTGGTGTCATCGGGCAGCCTTGGTCAGGGTGAGGTGCATTCTTATCGTTCCATTGATGGAACAATAAGAACCTATTTCACCAGATTGTCGCCATTTTTGCAGCCATCATAATGGCCCTGTCCCCATCAGACGGTTGCTGCGCGGGCAATCCGCCCCACCAGCAAGGGCCGTTTGACTGTTCCGATATCACAAGGAGTTCACCATGAAACTGCGACAAATCTGCTCTGCCACCCTGCTCGGTCTGGCGACCCTGACCGCCACGCTGGCCACCACAGCGACACCGGCCATGGCCGCCGAGGCTGCCAGCCATCCGACCGTATCACCCAACCGCTATCTGGAGATGCTCTCCCGAGACAATGCGGTACTGCTGCTGGTCGACCATCAGGTCGGCTTGCTGAGCGGCGTGCGCGACACCACGGTGGGCGAGCTCAAGCACAACGTGGTGGCGCTGGCCAACGCCGCCCGCGCCCTCGGCGTGCCGGTGATCGTGACCGCGACCATGCCCGATGGCATGTGGGGCCCCACCATGCCTGAACTGACCAGTGCCCTGCCGGATGTGAAGGTGATCAACCGCACCGTCATCAACGCCTGGGACGATCCTGCCGTGCGCACCGCCATTGAGAAGACCGGCCGCAAACAGCTGATCATCGCCGGTGTATCCCTCGAGATCTGCGCCAGCTTCCCGGCCCTCTCTGCCAAGGCTGCCGGCTATGATGCCCGGGTGGTGCTCGATGCCTCCGGCACCTTCAACGAAGCCAAGCGCACCACTGGGCTGCAACGCTTGCTGGGGGCCGGTATCCCGGTCACCGACTACGCCTCTGCCGCGGTCGAGATGCTGCGCAGCAACGTCGACCCCAAGGCGCACGATGTCTACAGCGCCCTCGACATGCCTTTCGCTACCCTGGCGTGGCAGATGCAAGAAGGTGCCAAGAAGTCGTAACTCGCCCGCCTTCGGTCAGATGACCGAAGGCATCTTTTATCTTCTGGAGGATCCATTGATGACCAGACGCCTGACTCTCTCCGCCCCCGTCAAGGGCCAACCACTGCGCATTGGCAGCGGCTTTGAAGCACATCATTTTGGCGAACACTTTTTCAACGGTCTGATAGACCCCGTGGTGATGGTGGATCACTTCCAGATGACCGCCCCCACCTTCGAGCCCCATCCCCACGCCGGGATCTCTGCCGTCACCTATCTGTTCGAGGATTCGACGAGCCCCCACGTCAACTACGACACCCTCGGCAATCAGGGCCCCATCGAACCGGGCGCGCTCCACTGGCTGGCGGCCGGGCGCGGGGCCGTACATACCGAGCAGCCGGAAGGGGCATCGCCCTATGTCCACGCCCTGCAAATCTTCGTCAACCTGCCTGCCCGTCAAAAGATGGCGTCGCCTTTTACCGTCCACGCAGACGCAGCCACCATCCCCGAGTTTCATGGCGAAGGGGTGCGAGTACGGGTGGTCGCAGGCCACAGTAACGGGATAACGGCACCACACTCGGCAGAACTGCCCCAACCCTTTACCCTGCTCGATGGCCATTACTCGCCCGGCAGCCGCTTCACCCATCTGCTGGCGGCAGGCTGGAATGCCATGATCTATCCCCTGACCGGATCGCTGACCCTTCAGGCGGAGGGAGAGCGGCACCTCATCCCGGCAGGTCACGGGATGGGTGTCAGCCTCTCTGCCGATGGCGGCGAGGCGGTGGCTCTGCAGCTTGAGGCCACAGAGCCCTGCCACTTCGTGCTGCTCTCAGGCCAGGCACTCAATGAACCCCTGGTCAAACATGGCCCCTTCGTCATGAACAGCCACGACGCCATTGCAGATCGGCTGCATGCCTATCAGCGCGGCGAATTTGGTCAGCTCAACGATGAGTGGCTGCACAACGGCCAATATCGGCCATGAGCACGCTCGCTGGCCACCAGCCACAAAGCACGCGCTGGCCTCTGGTCTTCCTCGCCATTTTTGCCGGTGCCAGCGGCGCCCTCTGCCTTGGCAAAGTGCCCGCCGTACTCGGCATACTGCGCAGCGAGCTGGGGCTGACACTGGTCGAAGCCAGCTATCTCGCCTCAGCTTTCAATACGCTGGCGATCCTCTTCAGCCTCTTTCTCGGCCTGCTGCTGACTCGCTGGAGTGGGCGGCAAACCGGGGTTGTCGGGCTTTTGGTTATCGTCACAGGCGGTGCGTTGGCGCTGCCCGCCACCGGGCTGGCCATGATGCTGCTGTCGCGCATTGTCGAGGGGATTGGCTTTTTGCTGGTCTCGGTGGCCATGCCCGCCTTTATCGTGGCGGTGACCCGGGAGGAGGATAAACGGCTGGCCATAAGCCTGTGGGCGGTCAACCTGCCTCTCGGGGCGGCGGCGGGTATGCTGCTCACCCCCTGGCTCACGGCGCAAGGTGGCTGGCGACTGGCCTGGCTGATCCTGATGGCTCTGCAACTCTCGGCCCAGCTGCTTCTGCTGGCCAGTCGTTCGGCAGATGGGCTGCGGGTCGGGGGGCCCCAAAGCGCGGCTAACGCAGGCCGCCCACACCGCCAGCTCACGGTGCTCCGACAACTGACACTCTGGCGCTACGGGTTGGCGTTCACGCTCTATAGCCTGATGCTCTGGGCGCTCTTTGTCTGGCTGCCAACCATGTTGCAAGGCAGCCCTGGGATTGGCCAAAGCCAGATTGCCCTGCTTTCGGCGCTGGTGGTGGTCGCCAATATTCCCGGCAACCTGATGGGGGCATGGCTGCTGCGCCGGGGCGTGGCGCGAGATCGGCTCATCAGCTGGGCACTGGGCCTGATGGCGCTGTGCGGCATGCTCGCCTTCTCGCTCGGCCTGTCGCCGTGGTGGGCCTATGGATTGTGCCTCGTCCTCTCCCTGGCGGGTGGCATGGCGCCGCCGGCTATCCTCTCGTCAGCACAGGGAGTGAGTCAGGGGCCGGTGCAACTGGCCATCGTGCAGGGATTTTTTGTCCAGCTCGCCAACCTCGGTCAGCTGCTTGGCCCCCTGTTGCTGGCGGCCCTGATGACGGACAACGGCCAATGGGGGAACGCTCGCTGGCTCTTTCTGGGCGGCTTGCTGCTGGCAATCGGACTCTATCTGTGGCGCCGCCAGCCCATTGGCGGGCAAGAGCCCAACTGACAGCTAGGCCAAGCTGCATTGATATGTGTCAGGAAGTGCCTGCGAAGTAGCTGCGTAGCGCCTCCACCACCCGCCGCACCTTCTCCGGGATCTCCCGCTGCGGCGTGATGGCGTGGATCTCCATCGGTGCCACCCGAAAACCGGGCAACAGTTCGAGCAGACGCCCCTGCGCCAGATCCTCGCCAATTTCTCCCTCCGGTTGTAGCGAGACCCCCTGCCCCACCAGCGCAAACTGGCGCAGGGGCAACACGTTATTGCAGAGCACCTTGGCCTTGAACCTCACCCTGTGTTCGCCACCCTTTTCATCCTGCAGCAGCAAACCGTTGCCCAGCATGTCGCCGCAGAGCCAGTCGTGAGTCGCCAGATCGGCGGGCATGCGCGGCGTCCCCTTGCGCGCCAGATAGGCGGGAGCGGCGCAGAGCAGCATCCGGGTCTGCCCCAGTTTGCGGGCCACCAGGGTCGAGTCAGGCAAGGTGCCGACCCGCAATGCCACGTCGATCCGCTCGGCAATCAGATCCCGCTTCTCGTCGTCGGCGATGATCTGGATGGTGAGGCCGGGGTGGGCCTGCAGCAGCGGTGAGAGGGCCAGCGCCAGCGGCTGGCCCGCCATCCCCACCGGGGCAGTGATCCGCACTTCCCCGAGCAGGGCGTCGCGCACCTCGGAGAGGCGCAGCTCGGTCTCGCTCAGAGTCTGCTGCAACGCCCGGCACCCTTGCCACACCACCTCTCCCGCCTCGGTCAGACTGAGACGACGGGTGGAGCGATGGAGCAGGGGCAGTCCGAGCAGGCTTTCGAGCTGACTGATATGCTGACTGACGGCGGAGGGGGTCATGCCAAGGGATTTGGCCGCCCCTGTCATGCTGCCCGCTTCCACCACTGCGGCGAAGATGGCGTAACGTCTGAGCTGTTCCATTATTAAACCCAACTTATAAGTGAATGCATTTTTGAGGTGATTATTAAATCATAAATGGCGGCGTAGGATAGCCCCATTCCAACAGTGAAGGAGAGTTCCCCATGAAGATTGCCCTGATCGGTGCCAGCGGTTTTGTCGGTTCAGCCATCCTGAACGAGGCCATCAGCCGCGGCCATCACGTCACCGCCATCGTCCGCGATGTCAGCAAGGTGGCCGCCCATCCGCAGGTTACCGCCGTGGCGGTGGATGCCCAAAACCCGCAGGCATTGGCCGAGGTGCTCAAGGGGCACGATCGGGTGATCAGCGCCTACAACCCGGGCTGGACCACACCGGATATCTACGACCAGTACCTCAAGGGCGCCAACGCGATCGTCGCAGCAGCCAAAGCGGCCAACAGCTGGCTGCTGGTAGTAGGTGGCGCCGGCAGTCTGGAGGTTGCCCCCGGCGTGCAACTGGTGGATACCCCGGAGTTTCCGGCCGAGTGGAAACAGGGGGCGCTGGCGGCCCGCGACGGTCTCACCGACCTGCGTCGTGAAACCACTCTCGACTGGCGCTTTGTCTCTCCCCCGGTGTTCCTCGAACCGGGCGAGAAGCGCGGCGGCTATCGGATTGGTGGCGATCAGGTGCTCTTTAGCGGCGAACAGCCTGCCGGGATCACCGCCGGTGATCTGGCTGACGGTGTGCTGAACGAGGTGGAAAAACCGGCTCACCAGCGCCAGCGCTTTACCCTGGGTTACTGAGAGCCATCAATCGGTTAAGGCCAGAATGCGCGGTCACTCACCTGTGCTTTCGGTCAGGTGAACACCCGCTCAACCAGAAGGGAGGCATCCGCCTTCCTTCTGTTTTGGCCATTTTCTGTTTTGGTCATTTTTGCCACTGGCAGCTTGCCTCTGGTTATCACTCTCCCCCTCATCGTTGCCCCTTTACCCCGCAATGGCTGCGCAAAAAACCTTCAGCCCATCAGACGCCGAATTCCATTTCGAATTTTGTATATAAATAAGAATAATTTGTTGTTTCCGTCTTGTAACACCGAACAGTAGCATCCCCTTTATCCCAGATGGCGCCACACTGTCGCGCCATCCCGTTTACCGCTTATCAGGTCTGCCAACAGCGGAGGCAGTGCAAGAGATGGCGCCAGAGATAACGAAAGAGTGAGGAGGTGCACATGGAACATTCACCACTACCGATCATCGATCTGGCTGCCCTCAAGGGGGCGCCCGAGGTGCGTCGCCCTATGCTGGCCAGGCTGGCCGCGGCCGCCCGCGATGTGGGCTTTTTCTATCTGGTCGGCCACGGCTTGAGCAAGGTTGAGATGCTAGAGACCCTGGCGCTGGCAGAGCGCTTCTTTGCTCTGCCGGAGCAGGAGAAGTTGGCGGTGCAGATGGTCAACAGCCCCCACTTTCGCGGCTACAACCGGGTCGGTGCCGAGCAGACCCGCCAGCGGCCGGATCTGCGAGAGCAGTTCGATATCATGAACGAAGCGCAAGCCCTGCCTGCGGCGCAGATCCGTGAACCCTGGCAGCGGCTGATCGGCCCCAACCAGTGGCCGACCGCCCTGCCCGAGATGAAAGGCCATCTGCTGGCGTGGCAGGAGCGGCTGAGCGATATCACCCTCACCCTGCTGGCCGCTTTTGCCGAGGTGCTGGAGCAACCGGCCAACGTGTTTGACGACAGCATTCGCGGCGCCCCCTACCAGCACATGAAGCTGATTCACTACCCGGGGCAAGAGACGGGTGGCTGCAGTCAGGGGGTCGGCGCCCACAAGGATCCCGGCTACCTGACGCTGGTGATGCAGGATAATCACTCGGGGCTTGAGGTCGAGACGGCCGACGGCTGGATCTCCGCACCGCCCCTTCCGGGAGCGCTGGTGGTCAATATCGGCGAGCTGTTGGAGCTGGCCTCCAACGGCTATCTCAAGGCGACCCTGCATCGGGTGGTAAGCCCGCCGCCCGGTGTCTCGCGCCTATCCTGCGCCTTCTTTATGGCGGCGCGGCTCGATTCCACCGTGCCCCTGCTCAGCCTCTCCCCCGCGCTGGCAGCGCAGGCGCAAGGGCCGGAGAGTGACCCGACCAATCCGCTCTTCTATCAGGTGGGGGAGAACGTGCTGAAAGGGCGGCTGCGCTCCCACCCGGATGTGGCGGCCCGTCACTATGGGGAACCCGCTCGCCTCCCACGCACAAAGAGCGAAGCGATACCTGCCTAAGCAGTGCAGAGATCCGCAGGCGGGTATATGCATAAGCCACAAGCAGCATGCACACACCCGCGCTGACAAAAACAACAAGCAACAAACAACAAAACAAGTCATGGCCAGAGCCTGGCCATCACGGAGCAACACGATGAAATTCAAGACCATGAGCGTACACAGCGGCCAGCGGATCGACCCCCAGACCGGCGCCCTCACCACCCCGCTCTACCAGAGCAGCACCTTCAGCTACTTCAACGCTCAAGCGGGCAAGGAGCGCTTTGCAGGTCAAGCCCCCGGCTTTATCTACAGCCGCTTTGGCAACCCCACCACCGCCGAGCTGGAGCAGAAACTGGCGGCGCTTGAAGGTGCCGATGAAGCGCTGGTGGTGGCGAGCGGCATGGCGGCAGTGAGCGCCATCATGTATGCCCTGGCCAACAGCGGCGATGAGGTAGCCTATATCGGCCCGCTCTACGGCGGCACCGATGCGTTCCTCAAGCAGACCTTCAGCCGCGCCGGCATCAAGGTCACCGCCTACGAGAGCGATCGCGATCTGCTGGCCAATATCCGCCCCGCCACCAAGGTGGTACTGTTCGAAACCCTGACCAACCCCACCCTCAAGGTGGTGGATCCGCGGCTGGTGGTGGAAGCGGCCCGCAAGGTGGGCGCCATCACAGTGTGTGACAACACCTTCCTCACCCCCTACCTGCTGCGTCCGCTGGAGCTCGGGGTCGATGTAGTGATGCACAGCGGCACCAAATATCTGGGTGGCCACGGCGACATCATCGCCGGGGTGGTGGCGGGCTCTCACGCCCTGATGAAATCGATCCGCACCGTGGCCCTCAAGCATATCGGCTCCCCCATCGGCCCGCAGGAGGCATACCTGCTCCAGCGTGGGGTCAAGACCCTGCCGCTGCGGATGGATGCCCACCTGCACAATGCCCAGAAAGTGGCCGAGTTTCTGGCGGCACATCCGGCGGTGAAGACGGTGATCTACCCGGGGCTTGCCAACCATCCAGGCCACGATGCTCTCAGCGCCTTCGCCAGCGGCTTTGGCGGCATGGTGAGCATCGAACTTGAAGGCGGGTTTGAACGCTGCGCCACCCTGCTCGACAACCTGCAACTGTTCGTGCAGGCGGTGAGTCTGGGGGATCTCGAGAGTCTCGCTTGCCATCCAGCCAGTACCACCCACGCCGCCATGGACGAGGCGAGCCGCCTCGCCGCCGGGGTCAACGACGACCTCATCCGCTTCAGTATCGGAGTGGAAGATGCGGACGACCTGATCGCCGATCTGGCTGCCGCGATGGCGCAGATCTAACCGGGCGCGCTTTTACTCGCCGACAAAACAGCGGCGAGTGAAATGCCCCAAACACAACAACGGCCCATCAAGGGCCGTTGTTGTTTGTTGCGCTATGGAAAGACGGGATTTACTCCTCCCACACCACCACCTGGGATGAGGGCCAGCGATCCCCGACCTGGGCGTACTTTTGCTCCAGCAGGTGACGCTTGATCTTCATGGTGGGGGTCAGCACGCCGTTTTCGATATTCCAGGGAGTCTTCACTACCAGAATGCCGCGAATTTTGGCATGAGATTCCAGCTGATCGTTGACCCGTACCCGCGCCGCTTCCAGTCTGGCGTTGACCTCCTCCCGATTGCCCTTCATGGCGCTCTCGGCCAGCTGCACCAGCGCAATGGGCTGGGGCATGCCATAACCAATCACGCAGAGCTGTTCGATAATGGGCTCCTGACCCAGCAGCCCCTCGATGGGCACCGGCGCCACATACTTGCCCTTGGCGGTCTTGAACACATCCTTCATCCGGCCGGTGATGGTGAGATAACCCTCCTTGTCCAGCTTGCCCATGTCGCCGGTGTGGAGCCACCCCTCGGCATCGATGGCCTCGGCGCTGTGCTCGGGATCCTTGTAGTAACCCAGCATCATCCCTTCGCATCGGCAGAGGATCTCCCCCTCGTCGGAGATCTTGATGGTCACCCCAATCCCCGCCTTGCCGACGGTGCCGATCTTGTCGGCGCGGAACGGGTAGTTGATGGTGGAGTAGGCATGGTTCTCGGTCATGCCCCAGGCTTCAGTCACCTTGAGGCCGATGCTCAGATACCACTCAAGCAGCGCAGGGGAGACCGGCGCGGAGCCGCAGCCGAGTACCCGGGCCTGATCCAGTCCCAACCCCTTTTGCAGCTTGCGTTTGATCAGGCCGGAGATAAGCGGGATCTTGAGCAGCAACTCCAGTTTGTTCTGGGGCAGCTTCTCGTGGATCTTGATGCGGAACATGGCCCACAGACGTGGCACCGAGATAAAGACGGTGGGACGGCAGCGTTTGACATCTTCGATAAAGGTGTCGAGGGATTCGGGGAACGCGATAGTAGCACCGCCATAGAGGCTGCCGCCGTAGATGTAGACCCGCTCGGTAATATGGGCCAGCGGCAGGTAGGAGAAGCCCCGATCGGCCTGGCTCAGGCTCACCGTCTCCACCAGCTTCTCGCACGACCAGGCGTAACGCTCGACGCTCAGCATGGCCCCTTTCGGCTTGCCGGTGCTGCCGGAGGTGTAGACCAGACTCAGCAGGGAGTCAGGGGCCTGCACCGGGCTGTCAGGGATCGGCTCATGCGCCTCCAGCAGATCGTCCCACTGGTGGCTGGCTGGCATGGTGTCATAGGGGAAGGCGATGCGCAGCAGATCGTCGGGTACGCCAGCCTCCTGACTCTTCCAGTCATCCAGCTTCCCGACGAAGATCGCTTTGGCCTCGCTATGGCGCAGCACATATTCGATGGTGTCGACGTTGGCGGTCGGGTAGATGGGCACGCTCACATACTGCCCCATCTGCATCGCCAGATCGGCGATAAACCACTGGGCGCAGTTCTTGGAGAGCAGCGCCACCTTGTCACCGGCCACCAGACCGAGGTGACGCAAGGCCGTCACCATCCGCCGCGCTTCATCGGCCACTTCACCCCAGGTGAAATCGACATATTCGCGGTTGATGGTTTGACGCAGGTAGGTTCGATCAGGACACTGCCGCTCCCAGTGATAGAGCATCTCGAGCGGCAGTTTATTGGCAATACGTGAGGAGGAGGCCATAGTTTAATCCCTGAAACAAAAGGCGAAACTTATTATTAACCTTTCACTAACTTCAGGGGAAGGATAAACTCAAACTTCAGTTTGAATTGTGTATCCGATCAAGCTTCTGCATCTTGTTGCAAACGACTCCACATCGCCTGCACCAGTTTTTCATCCTCTTCAGAAAGCTCACCTTGCAAGATCGCCTCGTTGAGGCTGCGCAGCACATAGCTCTTGACGTCCCGCACCAGGGTCTTGCCTTCCAGCTCGGCCCGGGCAACGGCCAATGAGATATGACCTCGCAGGTAACCCCCCGCAAACAGCTCATCGTCGGTCGCGGTGGCAACCATGCTGTCGATCAGTCCCAACAACTTGTGCTCAAAATCGTGAATCGTCATGTAACGCAGCCTCATTTGCGGCAAAAAATTCGGGGGTATGGAACCGCAATCCGGTTGATTGCAGCTCTCTGGCGCCAGGCCAGCAGCGTCCTTGGCGTCCTATTCCGGGTTGGCCACCGGGTAGATGACCTGATCCTTGTATCCCGTGGTTATTCGCAGATAACCACGCAACGCCCGGTTTAATTCGGGATCATCGGTGTCCACCAGCAGCGGCCTGCCCGCAAGGGCGGCAAGCTTGGCTTTGGTTGCCAGCACCTGGATATTGTCCAGCCCGACACACCGAATCACCTCAGGACTCAATTGCTGATTTCCGCGCCCGAACAGATGTCCCTGTCCGCCGATCAGGGTAATGATCAGTCGGCAGCGACGGCCGCGGATCCGGGTCAGGATCTCGGCGGCGCTGAGATCCTGCCCGATAAGTCGGCCATTTTCCACCAGATCCACACCGAGCAAAGTATTTTCCAGACCGAGCTCTGCCATACAGGCTGCCACCGTGCTGCCGGAGCCCATCAGATAGAGGGTATCGGGCTCCATCTGCTCCACCACACCGGCGGCGAGATCCGCCAACACCAGCTCTTCGGACTCCTTGCCCCCCTGTTTTACCGCCTGTACGTAACGCAGATCGCCGGGCACCTTCAGCTGGCCGTAGTGGCGGGCCCGCACCTTGCCCGCGCGAAACGCCTCCTCGTCGATGTCGCGCACCTCGGCATCGATCAGGCTGAGCAGTTCCCCTGCGATCATCCGCGCCACCACCCGCCCGCTGGCGGCAGGCGTCACCCCATAGACGCCGGAGTGGATCTTGCACCCCGCCGGAATGCCAAGCACATGGCAGGACTCCCCCACCGCGGCGCAGATATCCCGCGCCGTGCCATCGCCACCGGCAAACAGCAGCAGATCGACCCCGGCTTCGCACATCAGCTCTGCAGCGTGGCGGGTATCGTCAGCCGAGGTGCTCTCCCCGACCGGTTGATAGATGACCCGACAGGGTAGTCCCAGAGATCGGGCTACCGTCTCCCCCATCTCTCCCGCCACCGTCAGCAGTTCGAACGGGATGCTCAGCTCGCACAGTGGCAACAGAGCTTGCCGCGCTCGATCTTGTGCTCTGGGCACGGCACCACGAGCAAGCGCCTCATCCACCACGCCGTCACTCCCCTTGAGCCCCACTGCGCCGCCAATCCCGGCGACCGGATTAATAATGAACCCTAATCGAAACATGCCTGCCTCCCTTGCGATGGCCCCCATTTTTATCTTTTCGCCCCTCTGGGACAAGCAGTGGCACCCCTGCTAGAATTCGCATCTTCAATTTTCCAACCAATGTTCAATCAAGGTTCAATCATGCTGGAATGGGTTCTTGATCCCTCCGCCTGGGTCGCTCTCGCTACCCTTACCCTGCTCGAAATCGTGCTGGGCATCGACAACATCATCTTTATCTCCATCCTGGTAGGTCGCCTGCCGGAGGCTCAGCGCCAAAAAGCGCGCATTCTGGGTCTGGGGCTCGCCATGGGCACCCGGATCCTGTTGCTGCTCTCGCTCGCCTGGGTGATGCGTCTCACCGAACCGCTCTTCACCGTGCTGAACGAGGCTATCTCGGGCCGCGATCTCATCCTGCTGCTGGGTGGTCTGTTCCTTATCGGCAAGAGTACCCACGAGATCCACGCCACTCTGGAAGGCGCCGCCGAGCCGGAGAGCGTCAGCAAAGCGGCCTCGGGCTTTATCAGCACCCTGATCCAGATCGCCATTCTGGACATAGTGTTCAGCCTGGACTCGGTGATCACCGCGGTCGGCATGGCCGATCACGTGCCGGTGATGGTGCTGGCCATCATGATTGCCGTCTTCATCATGATGTTTGCCGCCAAGTCTATTGGCGATTTCGTCGATGACCACCCCACCATCAAGATGCTGGCCCTCTCCTTCCTCACCCTGGTGGGGTTTGCCCTGATGGCGGAGGGGATGGATCTGCACATACCGAAAGGCTACATCTACTTCGCCATGGCCTTCTCGCTGGTGGTGGAGATGATCAACATCCGCTTGCGCAAGCACAGCGAGGTCGACACAGGGAAGTAGTGTCGCCGGATCAAAAAGAGCGCCTCTCGGGGCGCTCTTTTGTTATGCACACGGCATGCTGCCGGATAGAGATCACTGGTTGGCAATCACAATGGCAACCCGGCGGTTTTCTGCTCGTCCGGCTGCGCTCTTGTTGTCCGCAACCGGGGCCGTCTCACCGCGGCCACGGATCTCAAGATTGGCGGGCATCATCCCCACCGAGATCAGCACATCTGCCACCGATTGGGCTCGTTTCAGAGAGAGCTGCTGGTTGTAGCTGCTCTCGCCCGTATTGTCGGTATGGCCATCCACCCTCGCCTTGTCGAGCCCGACCCCAAGCAGGGCCTTGCCCAGTTTTTCCACTATCAGCCGGGTCTGCGGATTGAGTTCACCCACATTGTTGGCAAACAGCACCCGGTTGGCCAGATCCAGTGTCCAGCCCTCATCGGTCAGATAGAAACCTTGCTCCTTCAATACTGCCAGCTGTTCCGGGGTCAACCCCCTGGGGGTGCTCTGACAACCCGCCAGCAGAGAGAACAACAGGCCCAGCACGACAGCCTTGATGGAGAGGGATAGTTTCATTGTTATGACTCCTTTACACCTTGACTCACGCCGATTTGGCGGCCTCAACCTCCTCACGGCGTGTACGTTTTGCCAAATACATGGCTTTGTCTGCCAGCTCGCACAGATCGCTGGCGCGGGTCCCGGGTTGATGGATGGCAAAACCGATGCTGACCCCTGCCACCAGTTGCTTTCCATCCCGCAATACCACAGGATCACTCATCGCCTGCTGAATGCGGTCGATCACCTCTTCCACATCCTGCCCCAGATGCACAGGTGTCAGCAGTATGGCGAACTCATCCCCCCCCAGCCGGCAGACCAGATCTCCGGGGCGCAGCTGATGCTGTACCCGCCGGGAGAGGGTCACCAGCACATCGTCACCGGCGTTGTGCCCCAGCGTGTCGTTAATCTGTTTGAAACGATCGCAATCGAGATAAAGCAGGGCGAACGGGGCCCCCCCCTCGCTTACCTCGCCAATGGCATGCTCGAGGCGAGCTTCGAATAACGCCCGGTTGGGCAACCCGGTCAGCGCATCATGGGTCGCCTGGTGGAGCAGACTGGCGTTCTCCCGCGCCTGATGAGCCTGCCAGGCTTGCAGCTCATCCAGCAGGGCGTTGAAATCCTCTCCCAGTTCATTGAGCTCGACGATATCGGCCGGTGGCGCCCGCATCCCCAGGGTGCGCTGTCGACGCACCGAGTGGGCGACCTGTGCCAGTTGTCGCAGTGGCGAGGTGATCGCGACCTGCATCCGTCCGGCGACATAGAAGGCGCCCATCACACTCAACACCAGGCAAACCACCATCACCAGCAGCACCGAGAGCAAGAACAGCAACAGATACTCGCCATGACCGCGCAGCTCTATGGTGGCAATCAGCTCACCGCCCCGCAGCATGGGATAGGTGACCGGCCCCGGTAACAGCAGGCGGGCAAGATAATCTTCGACTGTGGCCAGCGGATTGCTGACGGGACGAACCCATTTAGCGAGCTGTTGACCATTGGCCAGCACGATACTGGCTTCGGCCACCTCCTCATGGGCGACAATACCGCCAAGCGCCTCGCTCGCTGCCTCTTCATCGTGGAACACCACCGCAGCCTCGGCGCTGTAGCTGATGGCGCGGGCCACCAGCTCCAGATTGTGATCGGCGTAGAAGCGTACTACCAGCAAAGCAACCAGGGTAAAGAAGAGTCCCGCCACGCTGACGGCCGTGATGGCGGCCACCAGATGGGTTCGCCCCAGGCTCTGACGTAGGGTCGGACGACGGGGATCCGCGCTGACCTGTCGTCTCATGGGACCCCCTTGTCGGCACGGGCCAGCTTGAGCACAGCGGGATGTACTCGTACGCCGCTCAGGGCCAGGGCATCGAGGTTCACTTTAAACCGCACTCGCACGCTGTCCGGCGAGGTCTGCAGGCAGAACACCGAGCTGGTGGAACAGTCGTGGTTGTATTCGCTGATGCTGAGCACTGAATGACCCTGCAAGCGCGCAAACAACGCAATCCGGGTCGGCTCGTCGACGACGCCGAGATAGAGCACATCGCAATTATCACTGATGGCCGGATCACTCGCGTCGTAGCGATTGACCTGCACGGCACGGCCATTGGCCTGACGATCGATGGTAAAGAGGGCTCCGGCATACTCCGTCGGCGCCGCCACACACAGGCGCAGCACCGCAGGCTCGGTGGGCCAGCGAGTGTAACTCAGGATATCGAGCACCAGCTCTCTGACCGCCGTCGCCCGGCTCTCTGCGGCCGTTTCCGCCAGCGCGTGAGGCAACAGCAGACCAAACCCTAACAGCAAGGGCGCCAGGCGAGCGGCGAAACGGGGAGAAAAGAGTAACAGCATGATCGGGAAGTGGCCGCCTTGACAACACCGCTGCAGTGGCATAGCGGTTCGGGTACATGTATCCAGATAGTAAGTTGGTGGACACTGGCCTGACAAGTCTCCCGAAGCCCTCCCGCCCGGAAGCCGTGTAAAGAAAACAGAGAGCCCGTCTGGTGACGGGCTCTCTGTTGGCTGGCATCCGGAACAACTTACTTCTTGCTGATGCCATATTCCCGCAGCTTGTTGGCGATGGCGGTATGCGACACGCCCAGGCGTTTGGCCAACTGACGGGTCGACGGGAAGGCGGGATAGAGCCGGGCCAGCAGCTGGCTCTCGAAGCGCTTCACCGCATCGTCGAGATTCCCCTCAAACCACTCGTCGATCAGCGGCATGGTATCGGCCGCCACCGGCAGGTCGATCTGCTCGGGCCCCAGCTCATCCCCTTCCAGCAGTGTCATGGCGCGGTAGAGACAGTTGCGCAGCTGACGCACGTTGCCCGGCCAGCGGTAGGCGGTCAGGTAGTCGGCCATGTTGCGGGTAAAGCGCGGACGGGGTCGCTGCAACTCGCTGGCAAAGCGGGAGACAAACTGCTGGGCCAGCACCATGATGTCTGCCTTGCGCTCGCGCAGGGGGGGCAGCGCCAGACTGAGCACGTTGAGGCGATAGTAGAGATCCTCGCGGAAGGTTCCTTCGTGCACCAGATCCAGCAACTGCTTCTGAGTGGTGCAGATGAAACGCACGTTGACCTTCACCTCCTGCTCGTCACCGACCCGGCGGAACACCCCATCCTGCAACACCCGCAAAAACTTGGTCTGCAGATGGGGAGACATGTCGCCGATCTCGTCCAGCATCAGGGTGCCGCCGCTCGCCAGCTCCAGCACGCCGCGCTTGCCCTCGGTGTTGTTGCCAAATGCGCCGGGGGCATAACCAAACAGCTCGCTCTCGGCCACGTTATCGGGCATGGCGGCGCAGTTGAGGGCCATAAAGGGGTGGCTGGAGCGCAGGCTGGCCCCGTGACAGGCGCGGGCCAGCAGCTCCTTGCCGGTGCCGGTCTCGCCGACGATCAGCAGCGGCGCGTCCTGCATCGCCAGTTTGCGCGCTTGCGACAGCACCTCTTTCATCTTGGGACTCTCGGCCTGCAGATGCTCGAAGCCCCCCACTTCCACCGCATGGAGCGCGCTGAAGTGCAGGCCGACCCGACGGGCAGATTTGAGCACCACCACGGCACCGGCCAGCGCCTGCTTGCCGCGGGCTTCTGCCACGAACAGCGGCATCAGATCTGCCAGATACTCTTCGCCATTGAAACTGAGCTTGCAGGTCTGCGGCTTGATCTCGCTCGCCTCCAGCCAGCGGGTGAAGGAGAACCCCTTGACCAGCGAACCGAGCGCCACGCCGCGCACCTCCTCCACCGGCAAGCCGAGGGTGGTGAGGGCAGACTGGTTGGCCTGGGTCACCTTGCCCTTGCTGTCGAGGGAAAAGACCAGATCCGGCAGCGCCTTGAGCAGCGCCTCGATCTCGTGGTGCTCTCGCTCGGAAGGCATGTAAGGGATGGTCTTGACGTCGTAGACGCCGGAAATGCGGCGGATCTCCGGCATCAGGTGCTGAAAATCACTGAACTCCAGCTCGGGAAAGTTGAGATAGATGATGCCTGAGGTATCGATTTCGATGCCGCGCAGATCGATATTGTGCTCCACCAGGCGGTCGAGCAGTTCCCGGGTCAGGCCCAGGCGGTCTTCACAGCTGACTTCAAGACGCATTCGGGACACACTTCCTAGCTAACTCTATGAATGAGCGGATAATACAGTCTCGATCCCCCCAGTGCGAGCGCCAGCCCATAAAAATGCGGGCCCGCCCCGCTTTCGCAGGCAGGCCCGGGTCAACCGATGACGCTGGTGTGGGGCGCCATTACCGGAGCAACTGATCGGTACGCGCCGCCATGATGAAGTCGTTACGATGCAAGCCGCCGATCTTGTGGGTCCACCAGCTGACGGTCACCTTACCCCACTCGGTCAGAATGGCCGGATGGTGGAACTCCGCCTCCGCCAGCTCGCCCAGGCGGTTGGTAAAGGCCAGCGCCTCCTTGAAGTTGCGAAACGTAAATTCCCGTCGCAGTTGCAGCGCCCCCTCCTCCACCAGCGGCTGCCAGTCGGGAATAAGCTGCATCAGCTCGCGCAGCTCCTCATCGCTCACCTTGGGGGCATCGGCGCGACACGCTTCACACTGTTGGCTGGCCAGTTCGGACATGGGTTACTCCTGCTTGAATTAATGAAAAATTAATGAAAATGAAATAGGGTTGTTTGCTTTTGGTCAGCTCGCCTGTTTGCCAGCGGCAACCTCAAAACGTGGCGGATAGAGGCCAAGCCGACTGGCCTCGGCCAGAGCAGCCATGATCTCCTCCCCGGTCAGCTGGTAGAGATGATCGAGACTCGGCAGCACAAAATAGGTGGGCTGCATGATGTCGATGCGATACGGGGTGCGCAGCATAGTCAGTAGATCGAAGGGTTGCAGCAGCGGCTTGCCGGAAAGGGCATAAGCTGTCTCGCCGATGGAGGAGAGAATGCCGCCACCGTAGATACGCAGCCCGTCAGGTGTCGCCAAGAGGCCAAACTCCACGGTGAACCAGTAGAGCCGCGCCAGAAAAACCCGCTGCTCCTTGCTCGCCTGCTGCCCCAACTGACCGTAGAGGTGGGTGAAGTGGGCAAAGGCCGGATTGGTCAGCATGGCGCAGTGGCCGAAGATCTCGTGAAAGATATCCGGCTCTTGCAGGTAGTCGAGCTCGTCCCGGCGCCGGATAAAGGTGGCCACCGGAAACTGGCGATTGGCCAGCAGGGCGAAGAAGCGATCGAACGAGATAAGCGCGGGCACCGCCGCCACCGACCAGCCGGTCGCAGGCTGCAAGACGGCGTTGATCTCGGCCAGCTGGGGGATGCGATCACGGGGCAGCCCCAGTCTGTCGAGACCGGCCAGATATTCGTTACACCCCTTGCCATCGAGGGCGGCGAACTGGCGTTCGATCAGGATCTGCCAGGTGCCATGCTCCTCGTTGCTGTAGTGGATCACCCCGTCAGCATCCGGCTGGTGGGCGGTGTAGAAGGTTGCCATAGCGGTTCCATCCTCTGGCGCCACATCAGGCGCCTTGCCGTTTCATCACGGCTTCACTGTAACGAAATGGCAACAAAAAAAGCAGCCGACCCATGAGTCGGCAGCCTGAAACAGTTGTAAATAAATTGTGACAACCCGCTAACCAATCCCCACTACAGCTTGACCATGATATGGCGCGGCACCGTGTAATCCTCCAGCGCATAGAGGGAGAGATCCTTGCCGTAGCCCGACATCTTCATGCCGCCGTGGGGCATCTCGGAGGTGAGCATGAAGTGGGTATTGATCCAGGTGCAACCATATTGCAGGTGGCTGGCCACCTTGCTGGCGAGGCTCAGATCTTTGGTCCAGACCGACGAGGCGAGGCCATAGTCCGAGTCGTTGGCCCACTGCACCACCTGCTCGGCATCGTTGAAACGGGTCACCGACACCACGGGGCCAAACACCTCGCGGCGCACGATCTCATCCTCCTGCCGGGCCCCGACAATCAGGGTCGGCTCGAAGAAGAAGCCGTTGCCGGGACGGATCTTGCCCCCCGCCGTCACCTCCACATGACCGCTGCTCTGGGCCCGCTCGACAAAGCTGGCGACCCGGTTGCGCTGTCTGTCCGAAATAAGCGGCCCCATCTCCACACCCTCCTCGTACTGGCTACCCACCTTGATGGAGGCCACCGCCTCGGTCATGGCGGCGACAAACTTGTCGTAGATCTTGCCCTGGGCATAGATACGGCAGGCGGCGGTGCAGTCCTGGCCGGCGTTATAGAAACCGAAGGTGCGAATGCCTGCCACCACCGCCTCCATATCCGCATCGTCGAAGATGATCACCGGCGCCTTGCCCCCCAGTTCAAGGTGGGTGCGTTTCATGGTGCGGGCGGCGCTTTGCAGGATCTTCTGGCCGGTGGCGATATCGCCGGTGAGCGACACCATCCGCACCAGCGGGTGCTCCACCAGCGGCGCCCCTACACTCTCGCCCCGCCCGCAGATGACGTTGATAACGCCACGGGGGAAGATCTCGCTGGCCAGCTCCGCCAAACGCAGCGCGGTGAGCGGGGTCTGTTCGGAGGGTTTGAGCACCACCGTATTGCCCGCCGCCAGCACCGGCGCCATCTTCCAGGCCGCCATCATCAGCGGGTAGTTCCAGGGGGCGATACTGCCCACAACACCTATGGGATCACGGCGGATCATGCTGGTGTGCCCCTCGAGATACTCTCCCGCCAGCGGCCCTTGCAGGCAGCGGGCCGCCCCGGCAAAGAAGCGGAAGCAGTCCACCACCGCGGGCAGCTCGTCGTTGAGCACTGCCAGATAGGGTTTGCCGCAGTTGAGAGATTCCAGCGCCGCAAACTCCTCGGCGTGGCGCTCGATGAGATCCGCCAGACGCAGCAGCAGGTTGCTGCGGCTTGCCGGGGTGGTGCGGCTCCACTGGGCGAAGGCGCGCTGGGCACCGTTCACCGCCCGGTTCACCTGTTCGAACGAGGCTTCGGGCACGGCGGCGATCTGTTCGCCGTTAGCCGGGTTGAGAATGGGTTCGGCCTGCCCCTCGCCGGTCACAAACTGGCCATCAATCAAGAGTTGGGTTGAGAGTTTCATGGTTGCATCCTTGCGCACGCGTTGAGTCATCATTTGCCACTGCCAGCGACATCATGGGTGTCGCGAGTAAGGTAGTAGGCAAGCAAAATGGGGATAGTGGTGAAGGCCACTATGATGAGGGCCACCACGTTGGTGACCGGCCTGTCTCGGGGACGGATCAGCTCCTGATACATCCAGATGGGCAGCGTGGTCTGCTGGCCCGCCGTAAAGGTGGTGACGATCACTTCGTCAAAACTCAGGGCAAAGGCCAGCATGCCCCCCGCCAGCAGCGCCGTGGCCAGATTGGGCAGGATCACGTAGCGCAGGGTCTGGAAGCCGTCGGCCCCGAGATCCATCGACGCCTCGATGAGGCTCTGGTTGGTGCGGCGAAAACGGGCCAGCGCATTGTTGTAGACCACCACCACACAGAAGGTGGCGTGGCCGATAACGATGGTCCAAAAGCTGAACGGGATCTCCATCAAGCCGTAGGCCGAGCGCAGCGCGATACCGGTGACGATACCGGGCAGCGCGATGGGCAACACCAGCAACAGCGACACCACCTCCTGACCGAAGAAGCGGCTGCGGGCAATGGCCCCTGCCGCCAAGGTGCCGAGGATCATGGCCGCCAGTGTCGCCAGCCCCGCGACCTCCAGTGACAGCTGGATGGCACGCCACACATCGGGGCGATTGAGGGTCACCTCGAACCACTTGAGGGTGAGCCCGGGAGGCGGAAACTGGTAACTCTTGCTCTCGCTGGTGAAGGCGTAGAGGAAGATAAACAGAATGGGAAAGTGCAGGAACAGAAGGCCACCGATGGCGGCGTACTTGAGCAGACCCGAAGGGCGCTCTCCCTGACTGCTCACTGAGCTAGCTGACATGAAGGCCTCCTTGCTGCCGGTTCAAATCGATAGGGTCAAAGCGCATCAAAAGCCCCCTGCCGTTTGACGGTCGTCGGTTGATAGCCATGATCAGGCTGGGCACCCGAGGAGATACATGGATGAGTGCAATATGGGCATCAAAGCGCATCAAAGGCTCCTAACCGTTTCGCAATCGCCAGATAGATGGCGATGATAAGGATCGGCACCAGCGAGAAGGCTGCGGCAAAGGGCAGGTTGCCCGCCGTTCCCTGCTGCATGTAGACCACCTGACCGATATACATGGTCGAGTTGCCGATGATGCCGGGGATGATGTAATCACCGAGGGTCAGCGAGAAGGTGAAAATGGAGCCCGCCACCACACCGGGCAACGCCAGCGGCAGGATCAGGTTGCGAAATGTCTGGGCGGGTGTCGCCCCCAGATCGCTGCTCGCCTCCAGCAGGGATCGCGGAATACGCTCCACCGCCGCCTGAATGGGCAGGATCATGAAGGGCAGCCAGACATAGACGAACACGATAAAGGTGCCGAGCCGCGAGAAGGAGAGCGACGGGCCACCTATCACCGGCAGGGAGAGGATGGCATCGAGCAACCACTCCAGCCCCATGCTGTCGGCCAGCCAGCTCAACACCCCCTCTTTGGCCAAGATCAGCTTCCAGGCATAGACCCGCACCAGATAGCTGGACCAGAGCGGCAGCATGATCCCCACATAGAACAGCGCCCGGGTCTTGCCACTGGTGTAGCGCGCCATGTAGTAGGCAACCGGAAAACCGAGCAGGGCGCAGGCCAGGGTCACCAGTAGCGACATGCCGACGGTGCGGCCGATCACATCCAGATTCTCCGGTCGCAGCAGGGCTACGAAGTTTTGCAGCCCCAGCTCGTGGCGTACCTGACCGCTGAACTCGTCCAGCCCGAACAGGGAGTTGGAGAGCAGCATCAGCAAGGAGCCGACATAGATGATGCCGAGCCACAGCAGCGGCGGCCCCAGCAGGATCGCCAGCAGCAGGCCGGGTCGACCATAGAGCAGGGTCGAGAGGCGCCGCAGCGGCCTGAAACGGGCAGGTTCGGGCTGATGGTTCATGGCAAGACTCGCACTGTGAGGGGCACTCATGGCTGCGCCCCCTGATGGGCGCCGCTCAGGCGGTGGATGGCCTGCTCCGGCCAGCTGAGGCTGACCCTGCTGCCACGGGCCAGACGGGCCTGCCCCTCATTGGGGTGATTGACGATGATCTCGAGCTGCTCCCCGAGATCAACCCGATAACGGACGAAGGGGCCCAGATACTCCACCTCGCGGATCTCCCCCGACCAGCCCGGCGCGCCCGCCTCACCGAGCCGGATCCGCTCCGGGCGCACCATCATCTGGCTGCCGTCACCGCACAGCCGTCTGGCCTGCTCCCCTTCGAACAGATTGACGGTACCGACGAAGCGGGCCACAAACGGCGTTGCCGGAGCGTCGTAGATAGTATCGGGCGCAGCGATCTGCTCAATCTTGCCCTGACTGAAGATGCAGATCCGGTCGCTCATGGAGAGCGCCTCCTGCTGATCGTGGGTGACGAAGATAAAGGTGATGCCCAGCTGGCGTTGCAGCGCCTTGAGCTCAAGCTGCATCTGCTCGCGCAGCTTGAGATCGAGGGCCCCCAGCGGCTCATCCAGCAGCAGGATGCGTGGCTGGTTGATAAGCGCCCGGGCGATGGCGATGCGCTGGCGCTGGCCGCCGGAGAGCTGGCTTGGTCGGCGCTTGCCGACCCCGGGCAGTCGCACCAGCTCCAGCATCTCGTCCACCTTGCGGTAACGCTCCGCCTTGGCCACCCCCTTGAGCATCAGGCCATAACCGATGTTGTCCCGCACATCCATGTTGGGAAACAGGGCGTAGTCCTGAAACACGGTATTGAGGTTGCGATCGTAGGGGGGCACGGTGGAGCAGGGCTCGCCGAACAGGCGGATCTCCCCGTCGCTCGGGTACTCGAAGCCCGCGATCATCCGCAGGCAGGTGGTCTTGCCGGAACCGCTCGGCCCCAGCAGGGTAAAGAATTCCCCTGAGGGGATCTGGAAAGAGATGTCATCGACCGCCTTCACCTCGCCATAGTGGCGGCTGACCCGGTCAAATTGTACGGCGTTCATGGGGCGTCCTTGTCTGTGCTGGGATGGGCCGGACTCCTGTCCGGCCCGCTTGATTATCCGCTCTCGGCAGTCGTGCAGAGGAGGCGCAACTCCCCTGCCGTTGGCAAGGTGGCAGCCGGGGCGACCACCTTGCTCACACCGCCTTAGCGACCGCCCAGAATGGCGATATAGTCGGAGACCCAGCGGTAATAGGGCACGCAAGTTCCCTGGCTCTTGCACTGGGAGACCGGAGTGCGCCAGAAGCGAACCCGATCGAAGTTGTCGATACCGTTAGTTTTGCACCCGGTCGGGCCCAGCAGGGCATTGCCCTCGCAGGCGGCAGGTACCACAGGCACCGAGCCAAACCAGGCGGCGAGATCTCCCTGCAGCTTGTTGCTCAGGGAGTGCTCCAGCCACTTGTAAGCGCAGGTGAGGTTCTTGGCATCGCTGTGCACCATGCTGGTATCGGCCCAACCGGTCACTCCCTCTTTCGGCACAGTGGTGGCGATGGGCTGCTTGTCGGCGATCAGGGCGTTGGCCTGGAACGGCCAGGAGCCTGAGGCAACCACCCCTTCGTTCTTGAAGTCGTCGATTTGAACGAAAGCATCATGCCAGTAGCGTCCCACCAGCTGGCGCTGCTTGCGCAGCAGATCGAGGGAGGCCTTGTACTGCTCCTCGTTCAGCTCGTAAGGATCCTTGATGCCCAGTGCGGGCTGATGGGTCATCAGATAGAGGGCGGCATCGGCGATGTGGATCGGGCCATCAAAGGCCTGCACCCGCCCCTTGTTGGACTTGCCATCCGCCAGGGTCTGCTCCTCGAACACCACGTTCCAGGAGTCTGGTGCCTTGGGGAACACCTTGGTGTTGTACATCAGGATATTGCCGCCCCACTGGTAGGGCACGCCGTAGTGTTTGCCATCCACAGTGTGCCAGGGGGCATTTTGCAGACGGGGATCAATCTTGCTGTAGCTCGGGATGAGCGCCAGATTGAGCGCCTGCACCTTGCCACCGGCAATCAGACGCAAGCTGGCATCGCCGGAGGCGGTCACCAGATCGAAGCCCCCCTCGTTCATCAAAGCTACCATCTCGTCCGAGGTGGCCGCCGTTTTGGCGTTCACCTTGCAGCCGGTCTCTTTCTCGAATCCGGTCACCCAGTCGTAGTTCTTGTCGGTCTCACCACGTTCGACGTAGCCAGCCCAGGCCACAATATTGAGCTGGCCTTCACCCTTGCCGAGCTCGGTCGGGGCAGCCTGGGTCTGGCCTGCCAGCAGCGCCGGAACAAGAGCCAGCATCAGAGGGGTCAATTTCATCATGCACTCCTTGCATTGTGTTGACTTGCATCAGGTGAGGGAACGCCGCCGTGGGCGTTAACATCCTGTTAACCAGAAATGAGCTTAGGGGAGTGGCAATACGATGAATATTTCAATTTTTGGTGGCTCAGGTATCAGCTAAATCGATATCGAGTGCAGATGAATCTGATTTTTGGTGGCTACCCCGCAAGAGATGGCTAGCGAGGGAGCGCCTGACGGGCCCGCAACCGGCTCTGATCCCGCGCAATATCGATAAATTCCCGCGCCGTCCAATCCAGCCGAGAACCACGGCGCCACACCAGCCCGATATCGATGGCGGGAATGGGCTCCTTGATGGGGCGCGCCTCGACCCGCTCCTGCTCCAGCGACCAGGGGCGATAGGCAAAATCGGGCAGCAGGGCGACCCCGAGCTGGCTCGCCACCAGACTGCGCACTGCCTCCACCGACGCGGTGCGCAGCACGATGCGGGGGGAGATGCCGTAGCGACGCAGGCCGCCACCGATGATCTGATCGAGCTGATCGGCGGTCAGCGAGATCATCGGCTCCTCCCCCAGCGCGGTGAGCGAGAGGGTCGACTCGGCGCAGAGCGGGTGGTTGGCGGCCAGCCAGAGCCGCAGCGGCGAACGGGTCAGCAATTCGGTATCAAACGCCTCTTGCCGGATGGTGCGGTTGGTCATCAGGATCCCCACATCCACCTCGCCGTTGACGATCTGGTGCTCAAGGAAGGGCTGTTCATCCTCCTTCACCTCGATCTGTACCGCCGGAAAGGCGCGGCGAAAGCGGCCAAGCGCCTCTGAGAGGTAGTAACCCGCCACCAAGGTGGTCACACCGATAGTGAGCCGTCCCTGATCCTGCTGGGCTACTGCTTTGAGGGAGTGGCTCGCCTCGGTCATGGCGCCGAGAATGCGGCGGGCGTGGAGCAAAAACTGGTGCCCCTGAGTGGTGAGGGTGACGCCGCGCGGATTGCGCTCGAATAGCGGGGCGCCGAGCTCGGTCTCCAGCTCGCGAATGGCGCTGGTGACCGCCGACTGGGAGATATGAAGCTCGGCTGCGGCACGGCTCACTGAAAAGCTGTCGGCCACGGCCACAAAATAACGGATCTGGCGAAAGGTAAAGTTCATCGGGCATCCTTGCCGATTGGTACGATGAGTGTGATTGGTAAGATTGACTGCCAGCTTAACCGTAAACGGGCGCCTCGCCAAAACCAGGCACTGCTGCCAACTCAATGATCTGCCGATTAAAACCATGCCCCTGTGGCTTGGCGAGCACGACAGGGGCATGGATCATCGCAGCAAGGTGCAGACAGGGCTATCAGGATTTGTTGAGGTACCCCGCCAGCTGGCCGATCAGCCGCTTGCGCAGCTCGCCGAGTTTGGGTTTCTCGTCCGCACACCAGGGCAGCGGACGGCACGCCTCTATGGTGCGCAGGCCAAGGCGAGCGGTGAGCAGCCCGGCCCCCACCCCTTGCGCCGCGCGGGCAGAGAGCTTGGCGGCAAACTCGGCGCCCAGCAAGTCCATCCCCACCTCGGTCACCAGCTCGGTGGCACCGGCGTAGAGCATGTTGCGAAACACCTGACGGATCAGACGTATGCGGCTCCAGTAGCCAAGTTCGATGGCGTAGACATCGGCGATATCCTCGATCATCCGCAGGTTGCGCCACAGCATCAGCATCATGTCGACGGTAGCGAGCGGGCTGAGCGCCACCAGCACGGCGGCCTCCCCCGACCATTTTGCCACCCGCGCCTGTGCCAGCTTGTCGCGCTCGGCGAGCACCAGCTGGCTGTAGAGGGTCAGCACTTCCCGATCGCTGTGGCTCTCATCGAGCTGGGCCAGCCAGGTTTGATACCCCTCGCGCCCCTTGTCGCCACTTTTGACCGCCAACCCTTCGCAAAAGGCCTGCCCCTGCCCGACTCCCTGATGGGCAAGCAGATCTTCTGCTCGCGAGCGTACATCCTGACGCCGCTTGAGAGTGCGTAGTCGCAGCCACTCGCGCCCCACCACGCTGGCGGTCCCCGCCGCCACCAGCGCCGAGGCCGCCAGCCAGGCGCTGCCCCAGAGCGGGGTGGTGAGGAATTGATCGTAAAGAAAGGCGCCATACTGGCCCAACGAGAGCAGACCGACCGCCCCCAGCCCCCACGCCAGCAGCCGATGGCGGCGACGCGGTTTGATGACGAGGGCGCTCTCCACCTCGGTGAACTCGTCCAGCTCGTCGAGGCGCTCGAAGCTCGCCTCCTCCAGCCGCTGGGACGGTGCGGGCGGGCGCTCGTCACTGGGCACCGTCAAGGCAGGCTCAAGGATCACCTTGCCCTGCAGCGGTGGCCGCTCTTTTAACTGATCGTTCATCGCATTGTTCTCCTGTGCGCAGCCTTCGGCTCAGGTGCCAAGACCGCACACCGTTATTCGAGGTGATCCCCGAGCAGAAACTCCAGCGCCGCATCGAGCCGGATATGGGGCAACGCCTGATGGGGGCTCATGGGCATAGGGCGAAACGCCTGAAAATCAAAGCCCTGGCTGTTCCACCACTGCGCTGGCGGAATATGGGGAGGCACCTCCCCCGGGAACAGCAGCAGCGATTCACCGCTCAGGCTGGTACCGCGGATGGCGGGGAACTCGCGGCCATTGGCCACCCCCTTGCCCACCTCGGTCGCCTTGATGGCGGCGAGCGCCAGACACTCGGTGGTGATCCCCTCAAAACGAGCCTGACCGCGACCGCTGCGCACCAGATGCTGCAGCAGTGAGACCATGGGCGCATGTTGTTCGGGGGTGACGTGATCGGCCTTGCTCGCCACAAAGAGCAGCTTGTCGATACGGGGCGAGAAGAGTCGCCGCCACCAGTTGCTCTTGCCGTAGGCAAAGCTCTCCATGATGCGGGCGATGGCCTGCTGCATGTCGCCAAAGCTGGCCGCCCCGGCGTTAAGCGGCTGCAGGCAATCCACCAGCACGATCTGGCGATCAAAGCCGGCAAAGTGCTGCTCATAAAAACCCTGCACCAGATGCTGCTTGTACTGCTCGAAGCGCTGCTTGAGAGTGGCGTAAAGAGTGCCATCGGCGGGCTCGCCGACAGGCATCTCCCACACCCAGGGGACAAATTGCAGCATGGGGGCACCGGCATACTCCCCCGGCAAGACGAAGCGGCCGGGTTGAATAAGGTGCAATCCCAGCTCCTGTTTGCAGGCATGCAGATAGGCGGTGTAGCGCTCGGCAAGCTCAGCCACCGGCCGCTCTTCGAAGCGCTGATCGACCTGCCACCCGGGTATCAGCCAGCTGGCGGCAAGTGCCTGCAGCTCTGGGCGACGAAGCTGCTCGCGCACCTGTTCGCTCCACTGCTCGTAGCTCATCTCAAGGAGCGGCAAGTCGAGCAGCCACTCCCCGGGGTAGTCCACCAGATCCACGTAGAGGGTGGAGATCTCCCCCAGATGCTTGCGCAGGGGATGACGGGTGCGATAACGGATTTCGAGGCGCACTTCGGCCACCCCGCGGGTGGGTTCGGGCCAGGCAGGTGGATCGCCAAACAGGGAGTCGAGGCCACGCTCGTAGGCAAAGGTGGGGATGTGGGCATTGAGCTGCGGCACCCGGCGGGCGCCGAGGATGCGCCCCTGACGCAGGGCATCCCACAGGGGCAAACGGCCATCGATGGCCGCGTGTTCCAGCTGGTTAACCAGCGCCGTGATAAAGGCGGTTTTGCCGCTGCGAGAGAGGCCGGTCACCGCCAGCCGAATATGGCGATCCCGCACCCGGTTCACCACGTCGTTCGCCTTGTGTTGCAGGCGAGTCAACTTCTGTTCCAGTTTATTGAGTATCAAGGCTTGATCCGTTCTCCCTTGGTGGTTGCATCCGGCGTGCTCAGCCGTGCGAGAGGTCGACCGCTTATCCACGTCTGGATAGTTGTCGTCGATGGTGGATCATCACAGAAGATTCCACCATCGACATTGAGTGATTTGGCAAGCACTACAGCTTGCGAAATTCCCGCTGCAGGGTGAACTCCCTTGAGGTCACCAGCTTCTCGATCCGCTGAACTCTGGGCTCCAGCGCGTCAAGTTCCTGCGCGATGCGGCCCAGCGCCTGATGAGGGGTGATCCCCGCCTGCCAGCTGCGCGCTTTCATCCGCACCTCGGCAAAGTCGGCATCCTCTTGCGAGTAGAGGGTGACCGGCTTTTTATCGAGCAGGAACCAGGCAGCGATATAGGCGGTGAAGGTGATGAAACCGGCGAAGATAAGGCCACTGATGGCGAGCAGCCGCACGATCCAGGTCTCCACCCCGAAATACTCTGCCAAACCGGCACAGATCCCGGCTATCTTGCCGCGCTGGGGATCGCGATAAAGGTTACGCCCTTCACGACTGACACTGCTCATACCTTGTTCCTCCAACCGGGTACTTCCGCGTCCAGAATCGACTCCAGCGCGCCCACTCGCTCCTGCATCTTCTCGGTGCGAGCCAGCAGCCCTTGCAGCTGTTCCCGCTCGCTATCGGCAAGACCGGCGCCAATCCGCCCCTTGGCACGATAGTGCAGCACCAGCCAGATGGGGGCCACCACCACCATGAAGACCACCATGGGAACCATCAATACGCCCAGCAGATCTTCCATCTGTTACTCCCCCTGTTTGCCTTCGCTTTTGCTGTCGCCCTGACCCAGCTTCTGGCGCATGGCTTCCAGCTCAAGGCTTATCTGATCGTCCACTTCCAGCTCGGCAAACTGCTGCGCCAGCGCCTTGTCGGACTGACCCAGATCGGCGCGCGCTTCCATTTCGTCGATGCGACGCTCCATCCGCTCAAACTTGCTCACCACAGCCTGGCTCTCGCCACGGGCTACCTGGCTCTGCACATTGAGACGGCTGCTGGCCGCTTCGGTGCGAATGGCCATCGCCTTTTGACGGGCGCGGGCATCTTCCAGCTTGGCTTCGAGCTGACGGATCTCTTCACCCAGCTTCTCGATGCCGCTGTCGACCGCTTGCTGCTCGCGGTAGAGGGTCTCTGACAACTCGGTCTGTTTCTTCTTCTCGATAAGGGCGGCGCGGGCCAGATCTTCACGCCCTTTGGTCAGGGCCAGCTCGGCCTTGGCTTGCCACTCGTCGACCCGCTCCTGATGACGGGCGACCTGACGACCAATCTCTTTCTGGCTGGCGAGGAAGCGGGCCAGATTGGAGCGCTCCTTGACCAGCTCGTCCTCCATCTCCTGGATGATCAGGCGCACCATCTTCTGGGGATCTTCTGCCTTGTCGAGCAGGGCCGTCAGGTTGGAATTGATGATGTCGGCCAGACGGGAAAAAATACTCATGATTGCACTCCTGTTATTGGCATGGCGTTGTTTCTCCATTGACAATGGCAACTTGTGTGCCAATCTTGAACAAAATTTAACTTGTTGATTTATATGGGGCAGAATAGCCGGATTGCAAGATGCCTCGCGCAAGAGATGATTAAAATCACCAACTTTTGGTAAGATTTACCAGCTTTTACAACTGACAGGGATCACTATGACCACGGCCACGGAAAGCCTGCTGGGGGAATCCAACGCATTTCTCGAGATCATTGAGCAGGCCTCACGGCTCGCCCCGCTGCGCAAACCCGTGTTGATCATCGGTGAGCGGGGGACGGGCAAGGAGCTGATCGCCCACCGCCTACATTATCTCTCGGCGCGCTGGGATCAAAGCTTTGTCACCATCAACTGCGCCACCCTGAGCGAGAGCCTGCTGGAGACCGAGCTGTTCGGTCACGAAGCGGGATCGTTTACCGGCGCGGCCAAGCGCCATCAGGGCCGCTTCGAGCGGGCCGATGGCGGCACCCTCTTCCTCGACGAGCTGGCCACCACCAGCGCCAGGGTGCAGGAGAAGTTGCTGCGGGTCATCGAGTATGGCGAGTTCGAGCGGGTGGGTGGGGCCAAGCCCCTCAAGGTGGATGTGCGGCTGGTCTGCGCCACCAACGAGGATCTCCCTGCGCTGGCCGACAAGGGGCAGTTTCGCCACGATCTGCTCGACCGGCTCGCGTTTGATGTGATCACCCTCCCCCCCTTGCGGGAGCGGCGGGAAGATATCCTGATGCTGGCGGAGCATTTCGCCCACAGCATGACCCGGGAGCTGGGTTATCCGCTGTTTGCCGGTTTCTCGCGCAAGGCAACCCAGCTGCTGCTGGATTACCACTGGCCGGGCAACATACGGGAGCTGAAGAACGTGGTGGAGCGCAGTATCTATCGTCAGGGCAATCCCCAGTTGCCGCTCTCGACCCTGGTGCTCAACCCGTTTGATTCCCCCTGGCGACCACAGGTCACGCAACCTGCGCAAGAGGCCCGAAGCGAGGTACAATCTGCATCCCCCCTCGCCTTGCCGCTCGATCTCAAGCAGGCGGTGGCGGAGTACGAGATTAATTTACTCAAGCAAGCGATGCAGCAATCCCAGTATAATCAGCGCAAAGCCGCTCAACTGCTGGCCTTAAGCTATCACCAGTTCCGTGGCATGCTACGCAAATATCAGCTGCTGGATGGCGATAACGATGCAGAACAAGAGTGAAGGAGTGCGGTTGATGCCGACTCCAGCAACACGCCAGCCTTCGCGCTGGCACATTTGTATCAAAACGTGCGTACAAAACCCCTATAAGAACATGGTTCAACAATGAGAATGCTCACACCCTTGCTGCTGGGTCTGCTGGTGCTGGTCACCGGCTGCCAGAAGCAACCCGAGGCCTCCAAAACCGGACTCATCTATTGTGCTGAGGGATCCCCCCTCTCCTTCAATCCCCATGTTTCCAACTCCGGGGTGACACTGGATGCCAGTGCCCGTCCGCTCTACGACCGCCTGCTGGAGGTGAACCCCAACACCCTGGCGTTGGAGCCGGCGCTCGCCACCAACTGGCATGTCAGCGAGGATGGCCTCACCTATACCCTGACCCTGCGCAAGGGGGTGACGTTTCACCATACTCCCTGGTTCAAGCCCACCCGCACTTTCAATGCCGATGATGTGGTCTTTACCTATGCCCGCCAGCTTGACGAGCAGCACCCCTATCACAATGTGTCCGGGGGTGATTACCCCTACTTCTACAGCCTGGGGCAAGATCTGCTGATCAAGCGGGTGAGCAAGAAGGGGCCGCAGACGGTAGTATTCGAGCTGAACCAGCCGAACGCCTCCTTCCTCGCCACCCTGGCCAGCGACTATGCGGTGATCCTCTCCGCCGAATACGCCGAGCAGATGTTGCAGGCGGGCACACCAGCCCTGCTGGATAGCCGCCCCATCGGCACCGGGCCGTTCAGCTTCAAGGAGTATCGCCACAACGAGTTCATTCGCTATCTGCGCCATCCCGGCTATTGGGGCGGCGATGCCAAGATTGAACAGCTGGTCTACGACATCACCCCCAAATCCGCCAAACGGCTGGCCAAGCTGCTGACCGGCGAGTGCGACGTGATGAGCACCCCTTCCGCTAGCCAGCTCTCGGTGATCAAGCAAAATCCGGCGCTGAGTCTCTCGGTCCAGTCGGGGATGAACGTCGCCTTTTTGGCCCTCAATACCCGCAAGCCGCCGTTCAACAACGTCAAGGTGCGTCAGGCCATTGCCAGCGCCATCAATATCGACAATCTGCTGCAGGCGGTATATTTCGATACTGGCCTGCCCGCCAACAGCCTGCTGCCGACCCTCTCATGGGGTTACAACCCCAGCCTGCCCGAGCGCAAACCCGACCTGAAACGGGCGCGCCAGCTGCTCAAGGAGGCGGGACTGGAGAAAGGGTTCGAGATGCAGGTGCTGGTACAGCCGGACGCCCGCCCCTACAACCCGGATGCGGTCAAGACTGCCCAGCTGATCCGCAGCGATCTGGCCAAGGTCGGGATCAAGCTCAAGATCGTGCAACGGGAGTGGCCGGTGATCGAAGGCCGTCTCACCAAGGGGCAGTACGACAGTCTGCTCTCCGGCTGGATTGCCGATAACGCCGATCCGGACAACTTCTTCCGCCAGCTGCTGAGCTGCTCGGCAGTGGAGCGCGGCAACAACTACAGCCGCTGGTGTAGCCCGGCCTTCGATCAGTTGCTGGATGATGCGGTCACCACGCCCCAGCTCTCGTTCCGGCTGCGTAACTACTACTATGCCCAGACCCTGCTTAACGAACAGCTGCCGCTGATCCCGCTGGCGCACGCCTTGCGTACCCAGGTCAGCCGCAGCGACATCGAGGGGCTGACGCTGATGCCCTTTGGCGGCACCTCCTTCAACCAGGCTCACAGGGAGTAAGCATGCTTCTATACACCTTGCGCCGCATCAACCTGCTGCTTATCACTCTACTGGCGCTGACCTTTGTCGCCTACCTGCTGGACTACCGGCTGATCGGCAATCAGCTCAGCTTCTGGAGCGGCTATCCCGACTTCCTGCGCCGCATTTTCGCAGGCGACCTGGGGCTCTCCAGCATCTCCGGGCTGCCGGTGCTGGACGAGATCCGCCACTATTTTCCCGCCACCCTGATCCTCTGCCTAGCGGCATTTGCCATCTCGCTGCTGGTGGGTATTCCCCTCGGCACCCTGGCGGCCCTGTCACAAGGCAAGACGCTGGATCTCTCCATCATGACCGCCGGTCTTATCGGCTATGCGGTGCCGGTATTCTGGCTGGCACTGCTGGTGGTAATGCTCTTTTCGCTGGATCTTGGGTGGCTACCATCATCAGGACAGATCAGCCTGCTCTACGACGTACCACACATTACCGGTATTGCCCTGATCGATGTGTTGTTGAGCCACGAACCCTGGCGGCAAGCGGCACTGCACGATGCCCTGCGCCACCTTATCCTCCCGTCACTGGTGCTGGCGGTGGTGCCCACCACCGAGGTGATCCGTCATGTGCGCAGCTCGCTCATCGACGTAATGAAGCAGAACTACATCAAGGCGGCGGCGAGCCGGGGCCTGTCCAAGGCACAGATCGTCTGGCGCCATGGTCTGAAGAACGCCCTGCCGCCGGTGCTGCCGCTGCTGGGTTTGCAACTGGGCAGTGTGCTCACCTCCGCCATGATCACCGAGGTGGTGTTCGAGTGGCACGGGATCGGCCGCTGGCTCATCAGCAGCATCGCCCTGCAGGATTACGCGGCCATCCGCGGCGCCACTCTGGTGGTGGCCAGTTTCGTGATTCTGATCAGCGTCAGCACAGAGTTGCTGACCACCCTTATCTATCCGGCACGGCGCAAAGAGCTCTATGCCAAACAGGATTGAACGCGCTCATGGCGTGACCAGGAGCCAGGTACTCTATGCAAGATAAATCGAACATCTATCCCGAACTCAAGATCCTCTCGCCCCTTGAGCAGACGTGGGCATCCTATCGCCGCAATCCGCTCGCCATGGTGGGGCTCTGGTGTTTTTTGCTGTTGCTGCTTATCACGCTGGTGGGGCCGCTGGTCGTTCCCTACGGTATTGATGAACAGCACACCGACAGGCTGCTGCTCGCCCCCTCCTGGGCGGCGACCGGCAATATCGACTACTTCCTTGGCACCGATGATTTGGGGCGCGACATGCTCTCCCGGCTGGTGGTGGGGGCACGTCTCACCTTCGGCTGTGCCCTTGTCGTGGTGGTGATCGCCATGGTGGTGGGCTCCGCCATCGGCATACTCGGCGGCATGAGCAAGGGGCTGAAATCGAGCGTGCTGCACCACCTGCTCGATACCCTGCTCTCCATCCCCTCCCTGCTGATGGCCATCATCATGGTTGCCATTCTGGGGCCGGGCCTTGGCAATACCCTGATCGCCATTACCCTGGCATTGATCCCCCCCTTTATCCGGGCCACTTACAACGCGGTGCATGCCGAGATGCAGAAGGAGTACATCATTGCCAGTCGGCTCGATGGCTCGCCCCCCTTCAGGATCATGCGGCTGGCTATTTTGCCCAATATCGTCGAGACCCTGGTGGCCCAGACCACCCGCACCTTGTCTGCGGCCATTCTCGATATCTCGGCAGTCGGTTTTCTCGGCCTCGGCGCACAATCCCCTCAACCGGAGTGGGGCACCATGCTGGCCGATTCGAGTGACCTCATCTATCTCGCCCCCTGGACCGTCACTTTGCCGGGCATGGCTATCCTGTTCAGCGTGCTGGCCACCAACCTGGTTGGTGAAGGCATCCGCGAAGCACTCAAAGAGGGGAATGACTGATGCCGCTGCTCGATATTCGCAATCTCACCATCGAGATCGACACACCGCAAGGCAAGGTCAAGGCGGTGGACAAGGTGAGCCTGACCCTGACCGAGGGGGAGATCCGCGGTCTGGTGGGTGAATCCGGCTCAGGTAAAAGTCTGATCGCCAAGGTGATCGTCGGCATCGAGAAGGACAACTGGACGGTACGTGCCGACCGGATGCGCTTCAACGACATGGATCTGCTGACCATGGCCCCCAAGGAGCGCCGTCGCATCATGGGTCGCGAGATCGCCATGATCTTCCAGGACCCCATCAGCTGTCTCGACCCCTCCGAGGAGATCGGCACCCAGCTGGAAGAGGCAATCCCGACCGATTCGTTCGAGGGGCAATTCTGGCAACGCTTCCAGTGGCGCAAGAAGAAGGCCATCGCCCTGCTGCACCGGGTCGGCGTCAAGGATCACCGCAAGGTGATGCGCGCCTATCCCCATGAGCTGTCGGATGGCATGTGCCAGAAGGTGATGATCGCCATGGCCATTGCCAACCAGCCGCGTCTGCTGGTAGCCGACGAGCCCACCAGCGCCATGGAGTCCACCACCCACTCCCAGATCCTGCGACTGCTGGACAAGATGAACAAGCTGGGTAATACCACCATCCTGATCATCAGTAACGATATCGCCGCCATCGCCAATCTGACTGATACCATCAACGTGATGTATTGCGGCCAGATGGTGGAAGTGGGCACCCGGGAGCAGATCCTCGAGACCCCGCACCACCCCTATACCGATGCCCTGCTCAAATCGATCCCCGACTTTGACAAGCTGGTGCGCCACAAGTCGCGCCTCGAGACCCTGCCCGGCGTCATCCCGCCGCTGCAACACCTGCCCATCGGCTGCCGTCTGGGGCCGCGCTGCCCCTACGCCCAGAAGCAGTGCGTGCAGACTCCGTTGATGAACAAGATCAAGGGCCATCAGTTCAGCTGCCACTTCCCGCTGAACATGGAGGAGCCAAAAAAATGATGACCGTTAATGCCCCCATGAAGGAGCCCCGCTTGTGATCGAGCCATCCCTGTTGCAGGTCAGAGGCCTTAGCAAAACCTACCAGAACCGCACCGGTCTATTCCGTCGTCAGGCGGTGGAGGCGATCAAGCCCCTCTCGTTCGATCTCGAGGTGGGTCAGACCCTCGCCATCGTCGGCGAAGCTGGCTCCGGCAAGAGTACCCTCGCCCGCATTCTGGCCGGCATGATCGAACCCACCAGCGGCGACATCGCCATCGACGGCCAGCTGATGGTGCATGGCGATTACCAGACTCGCTGCAAACTGCTGCGGATGATTTTTCAGGATCCCAACACCTCGCTGAACCGCAAGATCCGGGTCGGCCAGATCCTGGAAACCCCGCTGCGTCTCAACACCGAGATGACCGAGGAGGAGCGCCGTGAGAAGGTGGTGCAAACCCTGCGCATGGTGGGGATGCTGCCGGACCACGCCCTGTTCTATCCGCAGATGCTCTCCTCCGGTCAGCAACAGCGGGTGGCGCTGGCACGCGCGCTGATCCTCAACCCCAAGATAGTGGTGGCCGATGAGGCGCTCTCCACCCTGGATATCTCGGTACGCTCCCAGATCATCAATCTGCTGCTGGATATGCAGGAGACCATGGGACTGAGTTATGTGCTGGTAGCCAACGATCTGGGCATCGTCAGCCATATCAGCGACGAGGTGCTGGTAATGCACGAAGGTCGGGTGGTGGAGCGCGGCAAGACTCTCAAGGTGTTTGCCGATCCCCAGCATGAGGTGACTCGCCGTCTCATCCAGAACTACAACAACGAATACCGCAAATAGAGAGGCGCTGGCCGCTCCCTTGCCGCTGTGTTTCGCCGAGCTCACTCGGCGAGATCAAAAAAGCCCACTGCATGCAGTGGGCTTTCTGTTACCGGCGTTGCTGCTTAGGCTTGCAGCAGCAGACGGTTGATACGGGAGACGAAGCTCGCCGGATCGTTCAGCCCGCCCTGCTCGGCCAGCTGGGCCTGTTCGTGCAGCAGGGTGACCCACTCACCGAACAGAGCCTCGTCTTCAATGGTGTCGAGTTTCTTCACCAGCGCATGGTCAGGGTTGAGCTCCAGAATGTACTTCTGCTCCGGTACCGGCTGGCCGGCCGCACGCATGAGCTTGATCATCTGGGTGCTCATACCGTAGGCGTCAGTGACGATGCAAGAGGGTGAATCGGTCAGACGGTGAGTGACACGCACCTCTTTCACTGCATCGCCCAGGCTCTTCTTGACCCGCTCCACCAGACCGGCGTTAGCTTTTTCGGCCTCTTCCTGCGCCTGCTTGGAGGCTTCATCTTCCAGATCGCCGAGATCCAGTTCGCCACGGGTGACGGAGATGAGCTGCTTGCCGTCGAACTCGGTCAGGTGGCTCATCAGCCACTCGTCCACTCGCTCCCACATCAGCAGCACTTCGACACCCTTCTTGCGGAAGATCTCGAGATGCGGGCTGTTCTTGGCAGCGGCATAGGAGTCGGCGGTGATGTAGTAAATCTTCTGCTGACCTTCCTTCATGCGGCCAACGTAATCCTCGAGAGAGACTGTCTGGGCTTCGCCCTCGCCAGCGGTGCTGGCAAAGCGCAGGAGCTTCGCGATCTCTTCGCGGTTGGCGTAATCCTCGGCCGGGCCCTCTTTGAGCACGTTACCGAACTCTTTCCAGAACTTGGCGTACTTCTCGGCATCGTCTTTCGCCAGCTTGGAGAGCATGGTCAGGACGCGCTTGGAGCAAGCTTTGCGCAGGGAGGCGGTCACCTTGTTGTCCTGCAGGATTTCACGGCTAACGTTGAGCGGCAGATCGTTGGAGTCCAGCACCCCTTTGACGAAGCGCAGGTAGGTCGGCATAAACTGCTCGGCGTCGTCCATGATGAAGACGCGCTGCACGTAGAGCTTCAGACCGTGCTTCTGCTCGCGGTTGTAAAGGTCGAACGGAGCGCGGGCCGGCACGTAGAGCAGGCTGGTATACTCCTGCGCCCCTTCCACCCGGTTGTGACCCCACAGGAGTGGATCTTCAAAGTCGTGGGCGACGTGCTTGTAGAACTCCTGATACTCCTCGTCCTTGATATCTTTCGGGTTGCGGGTCCACAGTGCAGTCGCGCGGTTGACCTGCTCCCACTCGCCCGGGGTGCCGACGATGGTCTCACCATCCTCTTCGCGATCCGGCGTACCCTCTTTGTACATTTCCACCGGCACGCTGATGTGGTCGGAGTATTTGCTCACCACGGAGCGCAGACGCCAGTCGTCGAGGAACTCGTCCTCTTCGGCACGCAGGTGCAGGATGACGTCGGTACCGCGACCCTCTTTGGTCACATCAGCGACGGTGAAGGAGCCTTCCCCTTCCGATTCCCACTGTACGCCCTGCTCCGGAGCAGTACCGGCGGCGCGGGAAACCACGGTCACCTTGTCGGCCACGATAAAGGCAGAGTAGAAACCGACCCCGAACTGACCGATCAGCTGGGAATCCTTGCCCTGATCGCCGGAGAGGTTTTTGAAGAATTCGGCGGTGCCGGACTTGGCGATGGTACCCAGATGCTCGATCACCTGATCACGGGTCATACCGATCCCGTTATCGGAGATGGTCAGGGTACGCTTCTCTTTGTCCACCACCAGGCGCACACGCAACTGGCCGTCGTTTTCAAACAAAGAGGCATCGGAAAGCGCCTTGAAGCGCAGCTTGTCCGCCGCATCGGATGCGTTGGAGATCAGCTCGCGCAGGAATACTTCTTTGTTGGAGTAGAGGCTGTGAGCCATCAGGCTCAGCAGTTGTTTGACTTCAGTCTGAAAGCCGTGGGTTTCGGCATGAACACTTTGGGTCATGGACCAATCCTCAGAAACATCGGGTTGAACATATGCCCAACCTAGATGGGGACGGCCAATCAAATATCAAGGGGGCGAATGTGCAATCCTGCTCATTCGCCCCCTTTTTCCATTCAACTGCCGATTTTCTGATCAAGCCGCAATGATACAGCCCTATCCCGCCCCTTATTTGAGGCGCTGACGCCCCATCAGGGAGTGGGAGAGCGTGGTGCCATCCACCAGCTCCAGCTCTCCGCCCACCGGCACACCGTGGGCGATGCGGCTCACCTCTACCCCGGCAGCACGGGCCATATCAGCGATATACCAGGCGGTAGCATCCCCCTCGATGGTGGGATTGGTGGCGAGGATCAGTTCGCTGATGTGCTCTTCCTTCAGGCGGCGCTCGAGAATATCGAGTCCCAGCTCCTCCGGGCCTATGCCGTCCAGCGGCGAGAGGTGGCCCATCAGCACGAAGTAGCGGCCGGAGAACTGGCCGGTCTGCTCGATGGCGGCCACGTCCGCCGGGCTCTCCACCACGCAGAGCAGACCGTTCTCTTCCCGCTTGGGATTGGCGCAAATATCGCAGCGATCGTTCTCGGTAAAGGTGCGGCAGTGGCTGCAGTGGCCAATCTCGGTCAGGGCGCGAGAGAGCAGTTGGGCCAACCGCAAGCCGCCGCTGCGCTCACGCTCGAGCAGGGTAAAGGCCATCCGCTGGGCAGACTTGGGCCCCACCCCCGGCAATACCTGCAGGGCTTTCATCATCTCATCGAGCAGGGGACTGAACTTCATAACACTCCTTACACAGGCCTGCCCCTCGCCACCACCAAGGCCACGACGGGTCAGCAAAACAGGATAACGCCATTGGCGCAGGACTATACCCGAGCCGGCCCATGACTGCCATTTGCTTTGCTGGCCAGCGCAAAAACGCGGCGCTTATACTTGGTCAAAGACAAACGGGTGGTGTCATAAAAGATCGCCCCCCTCATCAGGACAAGGAGGTTAAATGGAGACACAACATATAAAGCCTCTGGTCCGCCGAAACGGACTAACCCTGATCTGGGCCGGGGGGCTCATCACCAGCCTGATGCTATTACTACTCTGGTTGCTTGTGGAAGGCCCGGTGCTCCCGGCCTATATATTGCTACTGAGTGGCATGATGATAACCTTGATAGGCTGGTTCAAGCTCAATGAGCCCCCGATCAGCCTATCCCTATGCCAGCACTCCCTCCACTATCACCACAAATATGGCGGCTGGGCACTGAAGTGGCACAACATCCAGCGTATCGATCAACCCAGAATCCATGTTGGTTGGGATCTCCAGCCCCTGCCCTATATCGGTTTCAAGATAAAACAGTATGACGAGTTTCTGACACTGATCACTCCCAGACTGGCCGTGCATCTGTTGACAGAGCAGCGCCCTGTGTTGCTGCATGCCCTGCATAATGAGCAGCTCCATGGGCAGCCAGTGCATACAAATGACCCCTTACAAGGCATCGACTGGCTGGAGGAGAGTCACTTTTGCTCCCCGCAAGGGCTGCACTACGATGGCGCATTGGCCATGCTGGCTCAACGGATGATTCGCATGCGCCACTTGCTCGGTTATGACCTGTTGATCCCGGTAGGCAGCCTGGATCGGGAACCGGATGATTTCCTCAAACTGCTGCGCCAATACAGGCAGGAGGCGATCGTCTCTCCACTACCTTCATCAGAGCCACACGCTCAATAACCCCCCTGCCAAGTGGTTGTCGCTACGTCCCAGGCACTAAACGGTGAGCTATCCAACGCGGTTGTAACACCCATTAGACGATTGCAGAGAGTGCTGATGAGAACTACCGATTCCCATAACACTAAATACTCATACCCTGAAGTAACCACCCTTCACCATGTGGTGCGGTGTTTATTTGAACAGTTAACTGCCATGGGTCATGGCAGTTAAAGAGGCTCATTTTTCGACATTGGATGCCAAAACGCTCAAGCGCTCTTGGCAACACGTTTTTATTTGTAATGGCTAACCAAAATCTAATTACCATACAAGTAACCCGAATTGCCGACGCACCTCCTACAGCGAATCATCACTTTTATTTAAGCCTTATTTTTTATACACTTAAATACATGTCGGGAGATTATTGGATGGCTTTTCCCTCAGATAACGAAGGATGTCGAGCCGAGTAAAACCAATCAGGAAGCAGAACACGTGTCCTCGAGAAGCAAACAAACCGTCAAGCTTGATGATGTCGCGGCCCTGGCCAAGGTGTCCCCCTCGACAGTCTCACTTTATGTACGTCATCCAGACAAGGTAAAAGCCAATACCGGCCATAAAATTCAGCGTGCCATTGATGAATTGGGTTATGTGCACAACAAAATTGCCAGTCAGTTTACTGCCGGGCGAAGCTCGGCAATGGCAATTATCGTTCCTTCCATTTCCAATATTACCTTTAGTACCTTTGTCCAGCAGATTGAACATATCGTGAGTGATGCAGGTTTTCAGCTCTATATCGCATCTCATGATCACTCAATGGAAAAAGAGGAGCAGCAGATCCGCTCCATTTTACAATGGTCTCCTGCTGCCATAACCCTCACTGGCGCGAAGCACAGTGATACTACGATTCGTATGCTGGAGCACAGTGCGGTGCCTGTGGTTCAAGCATGGCAAATCGGTGAAGCCAGTCCGTTTGTCGCGCAGGTCGGTATAGATCATTTTCAGGTGGGTTACGATGCCGCATCTTACCTGATACGCTCCGGCTGCCATAAAATTGCCTATTTCACGACCCGTTTTAACGATGACGTGCGTGCGCAGAGCCGCTACAGCGGCTTTTGCCAGGCACTTGAGACGGCGGGTATGGATCCCTTGTTGGTCGAAATCCCTTACAGCGACAATATTTACCCCGCCGCACGCGAACTACTCATCAAGACACTGCTCAAAGAGCGCAAACTCGACGGCATTTTTGCATCAAACGATACCATTGGTACTGCATTGCTGATGGAGGCGATTGCACGCAATATCCCGGTACCAGAGCAACTATCTATCATCGGGTTTGGCGATTTTCCAGGCAGCGGTTATCTGGCCCCCGTGACCTTGTCCAGTATCAATATCAATATTCACTCTGTTGCCAGCCAGGCTGCATCCATGATGTTACGGATGGCTCGCGATCCCGATTATAGAGGCGAGATCATTGATGCCGGATTTGACTTGATCCCCAGACAGAGTACCCGGTTTGTTTTGTGACCAAGCCAATACAGTCACACCATGAACCATCACAAAACCATGGCCTTGATAAATAGCCCATAAAGATAAATGCCCCTCATGTATCTACCAGAACACTATCCGTTGCGTCAGATATTTTTAAGCAGGACACCAGTCACTGCCTGCGCTACAAAGTTTTGGTTAAGTAATATCGTTGATGAAACACCGGGCACTTTTCCAACGTCATGACGACTGAATACCCCCGCGCTTGGTAAAAAGGCTTTGCTTGAAAGCTAAAAGTATCGAGCTGTGAAAAACAGCAGCCGCGCTCGCGGGCAGCCTGCTCCATCGCCGCCAATAACCGGCCTCCTACACCGCGCCCCCGCAGGCTACTGGCCACCCACAGATACTCGATATAGAGCCAGTTACCGTAGGTATGGCCGCTGCATCCTCCGGCACGACGCATCTGCTCATCCTGATAGAAGATGGCAAGTGGGCGACGTATCTGTTCACCGACAAACTCACGATTGGTTTTGATCAGGTTGTCTCGTAAAAAATCTATGTCGTCCTGGCTGGGGTTTTGCACAACGTCAAGAGTGTCAATCATGCTGCTCTGCTCCTCTGTTGAAACATAATGGCCGTGAACATTGTCACGGCCATGGGTTATCCGGGTCGCATCCTCTATAGCGAACGCCGGTGCGATTTACGCCAGATCCTTTAGCTCGGCAAACAGCGAAGCCCAGGGACTTTTGGCACGATAGAACACCGGGGGCTGGCCAATCGGTGCAGGCAGAGTGACCCGCTGGCCCCCTGTAAAGCGCTGGCCGCTCCAGACATGCGTCCACTGCTCACCTGCAGGCAGGTAAGTTGTCCACTCACGCACATCCCCTTGGTGAACCGGTGCCACCAGCAACTCTGACCCATAGAGGTATTGATCCTGTATGACGTAGACCTCGGGATCATGTTCAAAATGCAGCATCATGGCACGTTGAACCGGATACCCTTTCTCGGCCGCTTCGTCCACCAGGCTACGCAAGTAAGGAGTCAGGTGGCAATAAACTCGGGTCATCCGGGCAAAATGCGCCAACGTGCTGCCATCCTGGTCAAACTGGAAGTTCTCATCAGGGCGGTTACCTTCGTGGGTACGCATGACTGGGGTAAAGGCCGCCATTTCAACCCAGCGGTCAAACAGCTCCTTGGTTCGACGGTTGCCAAACAGTGAGGTGTAGCCACCGATATCCGAGTGGTGATACGCGTTCCCCAACATACCGGAGGAGAGCGCCCCCGAGATCACCGTGACCAGACCGTCGTGACGGCTGAAATCGACACATTGATCGCCTGCCCACAGTAGCGGGCAGTATTGCTGCACCCCGGTGTAACCGGCTCGCATAAAGAAAAGGGCATCACCGGTTTGGCCGTTCATCGCGATCGCTTCTGCGTTGCACTGGGCCCACAGAGTCGGCCAGGCATTGTGCATCAGCTTGGCATCGACACCGTTGTGCAGGTAGATGTTATCGGTCGGCAGGTACTCGCCAAAGTCAGCCATCCACCCCTTGATCCCCATGTCCAGCATGTTTTTACGCAGCACGGTATCACGGAACCAGGCCATGGCGTCTGGATTGGTAAAGTCGATACAGCCGCAATAGAATTCGCCAAAGTCGACCAGCGCAACCTGACCATCCTTGTCCAGCGCCATATAGCCGAGCTCTTTGGCGATCGGAAACAACTTGCCATCTTCACACAGGTAGGGGTTGACGTAGGCCATGAACTCAATGCCCTGGTCATTGAGCGCCTTGATCCTGGCGGGCAGATTGGGGTAGCGATCCTGATGGTGCTGCCAATCCCAGTCCCAGAACAGGCGCTTGCCAAACGAGGTGACCCGCAAGCCGCACCAGTCTTCACTCCACAGACCCGAAACCTTGATACCATGGTCAAGGGCGTTTTCCAGACGACTGAAGGTATTGACCTCTCCCCCCTTCAGACCAAGGATCGCCCCCTTGTAAACCCACTCAGGCAACCTGGGCTGGCGGCCAAACCGGGCGGACAGTTTTTCGATAATGCCCAGATAGCTCTCTGCGGTGCGCAACTCGATGGCCTGCGGGATCGCCCACACTTGCAGCTCATGAAACCCTTCGTGACGAAAATCGAAATCGGCATAAGCGGTGGTGTCGATATGGCAGCTGTATTTGCGAGAGGTGACAAACGTGGGCTGCGGATAGTTGGTGTGGTAGTAATCCCCACCGGCTTTGCCCATCACATCGGCTTTCCATTTGATCTCGCTGTGGGGATGGCGACCAACACCGGGCTCTGACGTCCACAATGGAAAGTGACGACCACGCAAATCGAAATAGGACATCTGCTCGCCACAACCCCAGACATGCTCTTTACGTTCGGCCGGCAATCTGACCCAAAAGCGGTTATATGCCTCGTCCAGTATGGTCGGATAAAGCATCACATCATCGCCATCACACACCACAGCCACCTGTAGCAAAGCCGGGGTCAAGGCATTCGGGGCAAAAACAAACAGGTTGTTGTCAACCTGTTCGATATGAGCCAATGCAACGCGAGACTCGATGTAGTCTTCGATGTCAAAGTTGCCGCGATAAATTTCCATTTTTTCCCGGCCCTTGCCTATATAAAACGCCGGGGCATCCGCTTGATGAGAAAATAACAACTGCTGCTGGTGCTGAATCGTTAACGCCTGTGACGAAAATTCGAGTTGCATTGCATAAGCTCCTGTTTAGTCGGGCCATCCCCGCTTGCTCGCAAACACAATAATAGCGCTACGATTTCATTTCAATCGCGTAAAACCCAAACAGCGATCTTGATCACCAATCAACACCCGCCACATGAAAACGTTTGGCCCGTTTGCAAATACCATTTGTAAGAGAATCCTTAACCACCAGAGCAATCTCTCGATCTGGATCCCACTTTTCAACAATCACCCTTGCGCCAATAATCGCATCGCTACGATTATTGGTCTGCCGGATGGATTTCACACTATGGAGAATAAAATGGTTGTTCAGGCGCATATCGAAAGCAGACTGCCTTTTAGGGAAAAACTTGCCTATGGCGTCGGCGATTTTGGTTACAACTTTGTATTGAATATCACCACCCTCTACCTGCTTAAATTTCTGACCGATGTAGCAGGCATCAATGCGGCGTGGGCAGGCGTCATCTTTTTGGTGGCGAAAGTGTTTACCGGCTTCACCGACCTGGGCACCGGCATTTTCCTCGACACCCGCAAGAGCTTCGGACCTCGCGGCAAGTTTCGTCCGATGCTGCTCTGGACCATAGTGCCGCTGTTTATCTGCAACATGTTGCTGTTTTGTAATTTTGAGCTCGACAGCGAGACCAAGACCACCCTGTTCATCGTCTGCTTCATGGCCTTTGGCCTGTTTTTTAGCCTGGGCAATGCCAGCTATGGCGCCATGGTGCCCTCTATGACCAAAAACGTTCAGGATCGCGCAGAGCTGGCGGCCTGGCGTCAAGGCGGAGCCAACACCGGCCTGTTGTTAGCCACCGTCGGTTTCATGCCCATCGCCATGTTGTTTGAATCCCAGGAGACCGGCTACATGGTGGCAGCCCTGGCCTACACCTCAGTCGGCTTGGCGGCGGTGCTCTTTTGCTACCTCAACGTCAAAGAACACCACACCATCATAGGTAATGACCCTGACCAGATAGTCGAGAAGCCCACCATCAAGGAGGGGCTCAAGGCGGTACTCAAGAACAACCAGTTGCTGGTGCTGGCAGTAGCCAACCTGCTGACCCTCTCCGCATTCAACGTCAAACTCACCGTGCAGGTCTTCTACGCCCAGTACATTCTGGGTGATGTCTCCATGGTCTCTTACATGAGCTTTGTCAGCATGGGGTGCATCTACCTCGGGGTGTTGTCTGTGCCTGCGCTGGTACGCCGCTTTGGCAAAAAACCTGTCTATCTGGCCGGATTGTGCCTGTGGATCTCCGGCGACATTGCCAACTACCTGTTCGGTGGCACCGTCATGAGTTACGTGCTGTTCACCTCGCTGGCGTTCTTTGGCACCTCTTTCGTCAACAGCCTTAACTGGGCGTTTGTCTCAGATACCGTTGAGTACGGTGAGTGGAAAACCGGTACTCGTACCGAAGGCTTGGTCTACTGCGGCATGACCTTCTTTAGAAAGTGTTCGCAAGCTATCGCAGGGTTCGTCCCCGGGTTTGCTCTGGCACTGGTTGGCTACATGCCCAATGTGGAGCAAACCGATGCCGCCAAAGCCGGGATCACCGGACTGATTTTCATCTACCCGGCAAGCCTGGCCATCGTAACGGCACTGGTGATGGCCCTCTTCTACACCCTCAACGAGCAGCGCTATCAAGAGATCATCGCCAGCCTTGGTGCCCGCCGTGTGGCGACCACCCAAAGCTGACTCTCATGCAACTGGCAGCGGCGTGCTGGCCACGCTGTTGCTCTCTTCAAGGATGTGATCCCATGACATATCGCAATGTGGCAAGTGACCGTCTGGCATGGCAGGAAAAGATGGCCTACGGAGTGGGTGATCTCGGCTATAACTTCCTGCTCAACTGCACAACTCTCTATTTGCTGATCTTCCTGACCGATGTGGCAGCCATTCCGGCAGCATGGGCCGGAGCAATCTTTCTGGTTTCGAAGTTCTTTACCGCCTGCACCGATCTGGTGACCGGCAGCGTGCTGGATAATCGTTCCGAGCTCGGCCCCAGAGGTAAATTTCGCCCCTTCCTGCTCTGGACCATAGTGCCACTGGCTCTTATCAACACAGCCCTGTTTACCAGCGTTGAGCTCCCGGTCATCGCTAAAACAGTGCTGTTTACCCTGCTGTTCATGATGTTTGGTGCCTTTTACAGTTTTGGCAATGCCTCCTATGGCGCCATGGTCCCGGCCCTCACCAAGCGACTCCAGGACCGAGCCGAGCTCGCCGCCTGGCGCCAGGGCGGAGCCAATACCGGATTACTGCTCTGCTCGGTGGGGTTCATGCCGCTGGTATTGCTGTTTGACAAGCCACAGGTCGGCTATAGCGTTGCGGTACTGATTTATTCGGTCATGGGGGCTGCAGCAGTACTCTTTTGCTACAGAAGAGTTCGTGAACGTCATGTGCTGCCATCGGTTGTCAACGAATCGGGGTTTTCGGCAGTACAAACCAACGCACGGGCCGTGCTGGCAAACCGTCCGCTGGGCATCCTGGCGCTGGCCAATCTGCTGACGCTGGCAGCGTTCAACACCAAGCTGATTGTTCAGGTTTTTTACGCCCAATATGTGATTGGCGACGTATCGATGATCGCCTACATGAGCTTCATCAGCATAGGGTGTATCTACCTGGGGGTATTGCTGGTCCCCTTTGCCGTGCACCGTTTTGGCAAACTGCCTGTCTATCTGGCCGGTATTGGCGTGTGGATATGCGGTGACCTGCTCAACTACCTCTACAGCGAGAGTGCTCTCGATTACATCCTCTTCACCTCCCTGGCCCTGTGGGGATCCGCTTTCGTTAACAGTCTCAACTGGGCGTTCATCTCTGACACCGTCGAGTATGGGGAATGGAAAACCGGCATCCGCACCGAGGGGCTGGTCTACTGCAGTCTGACCTTCTGCCGCAAATGTTCGGCTGCGCTTGCGGGCCTCATTCCCGGGCTGGTACTGGCATGGTCAGGCTATGTTCCCAACGCGACGCAAAGCACCGAGACCCAAAGCAGCATCGCCAATCTGATGTTTCTCTACCCGATCTGCGCCCTGATTTGCGCTGCTGCCTTGATGTTGCTGTTCTACCCGCTCACTGATGCTCGCTATCAACAGATCGTCCGGGAGCTGGCACAACGCCATGCCCTTGCTTCTCCCCGGAAACCCCATCACCGAATGAGTGAACAATCTACTCCATCGCCTGACACCCCCCCTCTTCGTGCGGGTCATAATAGCTGAATTTAACATGCTGTTTTTATTGAATTAATCCTTAACCAAATCAGACAAAGAGAGCGCTATTCCTATGTCATTCAACAGTGAAAACCTGGCCAAGCTCGATATCTCGGCGCTGCGTAGCCAACGCTGGTATGCCCCCGACACCATCCGAGCCTTCGCCCATCGTCAACGCAGTCAGCAAAGTGGCTTGAACCGCGACGAATTCATGGGCAAGCCCGTGATCGGGATCATCAATACCTGGAGTGAAATGAGCCCCTGCCATAGCCACCTGCGTGAGCGCGCCGAGGCCGTCAAGCGAGCCGTCTGGGCCGCGGGAGGCTACCCCGTTGAATTGCCCGCGCTGTCGGTCGGGGAAGTATTGGTCAAGCCGACCACCATGCTCTATCGCAACTTTCTGGCGATGGAGGCAGAAGAGCTGCTGCGCCAGCATCCGATCGATGGGGCTGTGCTGCTCGGCGGTTGCGACAAATCCACGCCAGCCCTGCTGATGGGCGCCATTTCGATGGACTTGCCAGTGATCTTCTGCCCCGCCGGCCCCATGTCGAGCGGCAAATGGCGCGGTCATGTCACCGGTGCCGGTACCCATACCAAGAAGTTCTGGGATCAATTGCGCTTGGGGGCCATTACCCAGCATGACTGGATCGAGCTGGAGGGGGCGATGACTCGCTCCATCGGCACCTGCAATACCATGGGCACAGCATCCACCATGACCTCCATCGCCGATGCCATGGGCTTTATGTTGCCGGGGGCCAGCTCCATCCCCGCCGCTGACTCGCGACACGTCCAGATGGCAGCCCAATGCGGCCAAATCATCGTCGACATGGTGTGGCATGATCACAAACCTTCCCGCTGGCTGACCCGAGCCAACTTCCTCAATGGCGTAGTGGCCTACATGGCGCTCGGCGGCTCCACCAATGCCGCGATCCACATGATTGCGATGGCCAACCGGGCGGGCATCAACCTCACTCTGGAAGACATGGAGTCGGTGGCACGGGAAGTCCCTGTGCTGGCCAATCTGTTTCCCTCTGGTGATCAGTTGATGGAGGAGTTCTTCTTCGCCGGCGGTCTGATGGCCCAGCTGAAAAAGGTGGAGTCATTCCTCCACCTCGATGCGATCGGGGTCACCAATCGTCCCGTTGCACAGTGGATTGCCAACGCGACCTGTTATGACGACAACGTGATCCGCTCGCTAGATAACCCTGTGGTACCGCTCTCCCGTGGATGTGCATTGACAGTATTGCGCGGCAATCTGTGCCCCAACGGGGCTGTGATGAAATCATCTGCCGCCAAACCAGAACTGCGCCACCACAAGGGCCCTGCCATCGTCTTCGACAGCCATCAAGAGCTCTCGGATCGCATCGATGACCCCGCCCTGGAGGTAACCAAGGAATCAGTGATTATCCTGCGCAATGCCGGCCCGGTCGGCGCGCCGGGCATGCCGGAGTGGGGCAACCTGCCGATCCCGAAAAAGCTGCTGCAACAAGGCGTCACCGACATGGTGCGGATTAGCGATGCCCGCATGTCCGGTACTCACTATGGCACCTGTATCCTGCACGTTGCCCCTGAAGCGGCCATTGGTGGCCCACTGGCACTGGTACGTACCGGTGACCTCATCGAGCTCGATATCGCCAATGGCCGCCTCAACATGCTGGTCAGTGATGAAGAGCTGGCCGAGCGCCGCCGCACGCTCAAACCGGTACACAAAGTTTATGAACGCTCTTATGCCGCACTCTATCAACAACATGTGACCCAGGCCGATCAGGGCTGTGACTTCGATTTCCTCCAGACTGGCAGCAAAGTGCCCGAGCCCCCGATTTTTTAAAGGAGCAAACAATGAATCCGTTCAAACTTGCGATTACTCAAGGTCCACGCCCACTGGGCACCTGGATGATGACTGGCAGCGATACGGTGGCGGAAGCCATGGCGACTGTCGGTTTCGATTTTTTGGTGCTGGACCAGGAACATGTACCGGTCGATAGCCTGGATGCGATCCGCATCGATCGCGCCATTCGTGCCAGCAATCCGGCCACCACCCCACTCTACCGCCTGGCCTGGAACGACACTGTGTTGATCAAACGGGCGCTTGATGGCGGTGCAACGTCGCTGATGGTGCCGTTTGTCAACAGTGCAGCAGAAGCCCGCAAAGCGGTAGAGGCGGCCTACTACCCTCCCCTAGGCAAACGCGGCTTTGCCGCAGTGCATCGTGCGTCCGGTTACGGTGCCGACCCCGAATTCGTGCGTAAAGCCCGGGAAGAGCTCTGCCTGATCCTGCAAATTGAGACCCCTGACGCCATTGATGCCATGGAAGAGATGGCCATTGAAGGAGTGACCGGCTTCTTTATCGGCCCCGGCGATATGAGCGCAGCCATGGGCCATATTGGCAATCCCTCTCACCCCGAGGTGCAAGCCAAGATCCGCGAAGGGCTGGAGAAGTGCCAGCGATTGGGATTGCCTTGCGGGATCGTCGGTGGCAACCCCGAGCTGGTGAACAAATATCAAGAGATGGGTTTTAGCTTCGTGGCGCTCGGCTCCGACATGAGTTACCTGCTGGCTCGCGCCCGTGAACAGCTCGCCGCGATCCGGGGGGAACGTCTGAGCATATCCGGTGGCGAGGTTTACTGATGAAGAGGCTTCACCGCCAAAGCGGCCCGCTTGATCTGGAGCTCATCCCCGAGCTCGGTGGCGCTATCGGCAAACTGACCTGGCATGGCAGGGAGATCTTGCGCTCCCTGCCCGATGGTCAGAACGTCACAGTCAACCAGGGGGGCTGTTTTCCCCTGGTACCTTACTCCAACCGTATTGCTCATGGACGGTTTCACTTCGCCGGATATGATTACGCCCTGCTGCGTAACTTTGGCGATCATCCCCACTCAATTCATGGCAACGGCTGGCAGCAGCCATGGCAAGAAGGGGATGCAGATGATGACTCTGTCGTGCTGACCCTGCACCATGACGCACAGGGAGCATCCGCGGCGCAATGGCCCTGGCCTTATCGGGCAACTCAGCGCTTCACCCTGCAAGAGAATGCGCTGCATATCATACTCACTTACCACAATCTGGCCGATCACGCTGTCCCGGCTGGGCTGGGCTTTCACCCCTATTTTCCCCGTGCGGCGCACGCCGAGATCCAGTTCGACGCAGGCGGTGTGGTACTCAACGACCACAAGTCCCTGCCCACTGGTCTCGCGCCACTACCGACCCAATGGAACTATCGCACTTGGCGCAAACCTGAACCCGCCAGTGTCGATAACTGCTTCCATCACTGGAGTGGCTGTGCACGGGTGCGCTGGCCAGATGAGAAGCTGATGGTGACCCTGAGCTCACCCGATGCGCCTCACGCCATCCTGTTTCTGCCGCCCGCCGATCGTGACTTCATCGCCATCGAGCCGGTTTCTCATATCAATGATGCCATCAACAACGGTGGCTTTGGTGACCCTGCGCTGGCCATGGCCACTGTGCCAGCCAATGGGCAGTTGCAGATCTCCATGCTGCTTGAGGTTTCTCACTATGCCTAATCCTGCTCTGCTACTTGCCGACTACCGCGGCCATCTGCCCGAGTGCCCGACCTGGAGCACTGATGAACAGGCGCTCTACTGGACCGATATTCTCGAGCGTTGCCTGCACCGCTATCACCCCGAAAGCGGCGCCATGACGACAATCCCCTTCCCCGAAGAAGTGGGCTGTTTTGCCCTGCGCGAACAGGGTGGCTTTATCGCAGCGATGCGCACCGGGATCTATCTGTGTGATCAACACGGGCAAATTGAGCGTAAAGTCGCCGATAACCCCAATAACCCAGCGCTGGCCCGTTTTAATGATGGCGGTACCGATCAGGCGGGTCGTTTCTATGCGGGCACTTACTGGAGCCCACGAGATTACAACGGCGCCCTGCTATGCCGGGTTGATGCCGAGCTGCAGATGTCGGTGATCCAGTGCGACATTCTGGGAGCCAATGGCTTGGCATTCAGCCCGGACATGCGCTGGATGTACACCACTGATACCCCCAACCGCCGCCTTTATCGCACTCCGTTGGCCCGCGACGGTTCACTCGGTCAACGGCAACTGCTGCGCGAGTTTGCAGCCCGCGCCGACGAAGGGCGCCCGGATGGGGCTGCAATCGATGTCGAAGGATGCTACTGGAGCGCCCTGTTTGATGGCCATCGTATCGCCCGCTTCTCTGCAGAGGGGGTATTGCTGGCCGAATATCCCTTGCCGGTACGTTGCCCCACCATGGTCTGTTTTGGTGGTGAAGACATGAAGACCCTCTTCATCACCACCACTCGCGAAAATATGGACGCCGCCGAACTGGCAGCACGTCCGCTCTCAGGTGCGCTGTTCAGCATGCGTGTTGACATCGCCGGTCTTGCTAAACCCACATTTAAGGAAAACAACGGATGAAAACTATCGGCTTTATCGGTCTTGGTCTGATGGGCGAAGCGATGTCAAAGAACATCGTCAAAAAATTTGATGGCAATGTGTTGGTATTCGATATCAATCAGGAGGCTGTCGCCCGGGTGGTCGATGCAGGCGCCATCGCCTCCCCTTCCATTGCCAGGTTGGCAGCCGATGCGGATGTGATCATCTCCATGGTACCGCGCTCCGAACACGTCAAAGCGGTCTATACCGAACTGCTGCCACACCTTGGCCCCGGCAAGATCACCATCGACATGTCCACCATTGACCCGGCAGTGTCAATCGCCTTATCCCGCCAGGTAGCAGAAACCGGTGCCGTGATGCTCGATGCGCCCGTGGTCAAATCGGTCCCTGCCGCCGTGGCTGCCGAGCTCGGGATCTACATAGGTGGCGACCTGTCCGCCTACAAAAAGGTCAAGCCATTGCTAGCCATGATGGGCAGCAACCAGATCCACCTGGGGGGCAACGGCCGTGGTTTGATCATGAAGGTGCTGCACAACACCTTGGTCGCCCAAATTCAGAACAGTGTCAACGAAATGCTGGCCACCGCCGATCATTTCGGCATCGATAAAGAGAGCTTCAACACCGCCGTCTCTTACGGTGGCGGCAGCAACTTCTATCTGACCAGCAAGATAGGTGCCCTGATCGCCGAGAACTACAACACTGTCTTCTCGCTGGAGAACATGGCCAAAGATATCGGCATTATGAAGAACCTCATGGGCGAAGAAGCGCTGACCCTGCCCGGAGTCGAATTGGTGAATAACATTTACCAGCAAGGCCTGAATAACGGTTTGGGCCGTGAGGATTTCTGTGCCACTTATAAGTTGGTAAAGCAAAACATTCAATAGCTGGCTGATAAAAACCATCGCATGAGGTAATTAATTTACCTCATGCCAATCGCTGTACGATTTAATATCAACTTACCATTGGCGAGTCAATCACTATGCGTATCCACCCCAAAATATGCTTAATCCCTCTTATATGCTGCAACGCAGCTTTCGCAGGCGGTTATTTTGAAAGCCGTGAGGCATTTAACTTTGCTACCGACCAACATGAGTTATTGTTGCGACTCGGCTATAACTGGGAATCTGGTGCCGGCATTATGGCCAGCAATGCGTATAATACCGATAAACTAGACAAGCTAAAGCACAGTTATAACGAAATTGAAGGGTGGTATCCGCTATTAAATTTAACCACCAAACTCTCGGTCAATGCCGGTGGTTTGGTTAACTCCTCTAGCTCTGGCTCTGGTGGCTCTGCGTATCTGGATGGAAAGTACAACTTTACCGATAACTTTTCCGTTATTGCACGATACCGTTACAATCATCAAAATTATCTAACTACGGATCTTGATGGTTATGGCGATAATAACGATACCAATGAATACGCACTGTATATTGTCAATAAAATAACACCAGCTTTGACCCATACTTTTGAATCGCACTATTTTTCTCGCGTCAATAATTTCAACAGTGCTAATGGGAAAGATCATCACTGGGAGCTAACCAGTCAAACCCGCTATCGAATCAATCCACAATGGATGCCTTATCTGGAATTACAGTGGTACGATAGAAATATTGCCTATGATGCAGAGGCATACCGGATCCGTATTGGTGTTAAATACTTTTTCTAATGTTGCCAGATGAATTCAATCTATGACTCACGGAGAGCAGTTATGAACTATTCCCAGCAAGTACAATATCACTCTATTGCCGGCAAGGTCGCCGTTATCACAGGTGGCGCCAGTGGCATTGGCGAAGAGTTGGTGCGCGCCTTTGTCAGCCAAGGTGCCAAAGTCGCCTTCCTCGATTTTGATAAATCTGCAGGCGAAGCACTCGCGCATGAGCTCGACTGCCTGTTTCTGTTTTGCGATGTCACCGACCTGACTCTGCTCAAAGCGTGTTTTACGACCATTGAACAACAGCTGGGCAGTGTCGATATCCTGATCAACAACGCGGGCAGCGATGATCACCATAAAATTGAGGATCTGACCGAGGAGTATTTCGAAAACCGCATCAATATCAATCTGCGTCACCAGTTGTTTGCGATCCAAGCCGTGTTGCCAGGCATGGAGCAAAAAGGGAGCGGCAGCATCATCAATATGGGATCCATCAACTGGATGCGGGGCCGCCCCGGGAGAGTCTGCTACTCCCTGTCAAAAGCCGCTATCCATGGTTTTACCCGTACCCTGGCGCAGGAGTTGGGCGCAAGAGGCATTCGGGTTAACAGCCTGGTCCCAGGCGCAATCCGTACCCCCAAACAGGATGCGATGTGGGCGCAACTCGACCCTGCCGCGGTGAACCAGTTTGTCGAACTGCAAGCACTCAAATTCCGTCTCGATGGCTCACATTGTGCTCGCATGGCCCTCTTCCTGGGTTCTGACGAATCCAATGGCTGTACCGGCCAAGATTTCATTGTTGATGCGGGGCTTACTCTGAACTAAGGCTCTGTCCCAAGGCTGTCTGCTTGAAATGATGAGGTTTGAGCAATATCTGGCTGGCATGGCATTCAACCATGCCGGGCAATCCAGAAGAGGCAAATGCTGCAGATATTGCTTGTTTTTATAGATACGCGCTTGGCTAGATGGGACAGGTCTCGATGCAAATGGGGAAAACGCCATTAATCCGAGCAAGAATGGTCTCCATGACCCTCTCTTACATCTGAGGGTACCGGAAGAAGATCCCACCATCTTCAGAATGATGCGATCAACTGATATGCAAACCACCAACAGTTGAGATAGTCGGGGCGCATAATAAATCATGCATAAAGAAAAACCCCTGCTCTAAAGCAGGGGTTTACTGTTTGGCGGTGAGGGAGGGATTCGAACCCTCGATACGTTGCCGTATACACACTTTCCAGGCGTGCTCCTTCAGCCACTCGGACACCTCACCAAATTTTTGCTCACTGTTTTATGTGCTTGAGCTGCACATTCGCTGGCGGACCATGCCGCGGCGACGGGGCGTAATGTAAGGGATACGATGGCTTTTGGTCAATGCAATTTTTTACTTTTTGCGTTCGTTTGCTCAATATCCGAACCAAGTGACCAAAAATATGCCGTTTCGTATCCCTTTCAATCAATTTACTGCCGCTTCGTGCAAATGTTCACCTTTGAGCGCCTCTTCCAGCGAACCGTAGAATTCCAGCTTGCCGGGCTGCGGCCGCACCTTGGCACGGGCCAGGGTCTTGAGCGGTTGGAACTGCAACTCGGCCACCCGCAACTCGACCCCGGCTTTGGCCATCTGCTTGCCAAAGTGGAGGAAGGCAGACAGGCCGCCCGCATCGAGGATGGAAACCGCCTCCATCTGCAACACCAGCACCTGGTGCCCTTTCACTTGCGCTTCCAGCTCGGCAAAGACCCGTTCGGCCGCGGCAAAGAAGAGCGGGCCGTTGATCTTGTAGAGCAGGCCGTTGTCCGGCACCTCGTGGGCATAGCGCTTGTGCTCGGCCAAATCGTGCAGTTTGGTCATCTTGGCGATTTCACGCATAAAGAGCAGGGAGGCCAGGATCACCCCGAAGGTGATGGCGATGACCATGTCGAAAATGACGGTGAGTGACAGGCAGACCAGCAGCACCAGCACATCGGATTTGGGCGCGCGACGGATCAGCTCCACCACCTTGTGCGCTTCACTCATGTTCCAGGCCACGATGAGCAGCAAGGCAGCCATGGCCGAGAGCGGCAACCAGGAGAGCCAGGGGGCCAGCACCAGAATGGCGGCCAGCACCACCAGCGCATGGACGATCCCCGAGATGGGGGACGTAGCACCGGCACGCACGTTGGCGGCAGAGCGAGCGATAGCGGCGGTAGCGGTAATGCCGCCAAAGAAGGGGGCGAAGATGTTGCCAAGCCCCTGCCCCACCAGCTCGGCGTTGGAGCTGTGTTTGCGACCGGTCATGCCATCGAGCACCACGGCGCAGAGCAGCGACTCGATCGCCCCCAGCATTGCCATGGAGAAGGCGGCAGGCAGCAGCCGCTCAACAGCCGCCAGGTTCCATTCAACTGGCAAACCATCCGGTCCGGGCAAGGCCCAGGGCATCACCAGGGTCGGCGCGATGGGCGGGATCCCCATCCCTTGAGTGCCATCGGCCAGGGTATAGCTGAACTTGCTGCCGATGGTGGCCACATCCACCCCAAAGTAATGGAGGCCAAAACCCAGACCTACCCCGACCAGCACTGCGGGCAGGTGGCCAGGCACCGGCAGACGCAGGCGCGGCCAGAGCAGCAGCACGGCCAGCGTTGCGACCCCCACCAGGGTATCGCCCCACTGCCAGCTTGGCAGGGCGGCGGCCAGCGCCTCGACCTTGCCCAGATAGGTTTCCGGCATCTCGGGCACGCTTAGGCCAAAGAAGTCCTTGATCTGCAAGGTGGCGATCACGATGGCGATACCACCGGTAAAGCCCAGCGTCACTGACGGGGGAATGTACTCGATAAGGCGGCCAAGACGGGCCATCCCCATCGCCACCAGAAAGAGGCCGGAGATGAGCGTCGCCATCAACAGACCACCGACCCCGAACTGCTGGGCGACAGGATAGAGGATCACCACAAAGGCAGCGGTCGGGCCGGAGATGGAGTAGCGGGAGCCACCGGTCACGGCGATCACGATTCCGGCAATGATGGCGGTATAGAGACCGTGTTGCGGCGGCACACCGCTGGCAATGGCCAGTGCCATGGCGAGCGGGATGGCGATGATGCCCACCGTCACACCGGCGATAAGATCACGGCCGAAGCGGGCCATGCTATAGGGTTCATCAATACAGGACTGGCGTAAGGCTATGGCGAGCTTCACGCTATTTAAAGAGGCTTGCTTGTGCATGTATATCGTAATACCAGAAGAGGGAGATAAAGGCCGGAGAGATCCGGCGCCCGATCATCATCAAGGGCCGGCAGGGCTGTCGACGCGGCGATGGTATCCTGCGTAACCTTACTCCAGACGGGTCATTTTTTCGATGGGCAGGATCAATGAAACGCGCGCTCACCCGTTATTTGGCCTATTTGCTACCAAATCGCCGATGTTGATGATTGCGCTGCCCCATTTAGCTGCAAAGTTCACCACTTGAGTCTTATTGGCTTGCCAGCACGTTCGCAATATCATGCTGGCATCATCAGGTTGATACGAACCTAACCAATGCTCCCTGCATCAGTTGGCCAAGGCGATGGCAAGGGACTGATTGTGCTGAAAACAAACCGCAAAGCGCAACTTTTGGGCAAACAGTCCGAAAATCCGGTTTTCGGGAAATTCGCGGGTTGACACCCGCCGCCCTGGTCATTAATATTCGCCCCGTCTTGACGAGACAGGCAATTCCTCCTTAGTTCAGTCGGTAGAACGGCGGACTGTTAATCCGTATGTCACTGGTTCAAGTCCAGTAGGAGGAG